>NZ_MEIH01000250.1:0-3800 GCF_001723155.1 Haladaptatus sp. W1 | reverse complement strand
CGGCGCTCGATGTAGTTGTCGGCTATCTGTTGCTCGATGGAGCGCGAGCGCTGTTTCGCCTGCAGCACGTGGTCGCGCGTGGTGTTCTCGGCGTCCTCGGCGCGGGCGATGTCGCCAGCAACGCGGACGAGGCCACCGAGGTCACGCAGCTTGAGCGTGAGGTGGTCTTTGCGCATCGCACGGCGCTGGGCATCGTGAACGACTTCTCCGATAGCGTCGCGCGTGAAGTGCGGAAGGCTACCGTCCTTTTCGACTTCTTGGGCGACGAAGCGCGCGTACTTGCGCCGCATCTCCGGCGTGTCGTCGATGGTGTCGTTCATGTACACCTCGTACCCGTATCCCTTGATACGGCTCCGGAGTGCCGGGTGCATGTTCTCCATGGCATCGAGGTTCCCGGCGGCGACCATGACGAAGTCGGTCGGAACGGGTTCCGTGTGCACCATCGCACCGGACGAGCGTTCGGACTGACCGGTGATGGAGAACTCGCCCTCCTGAATCGCCGTCATCAGCTTCTGCTGACTACGGATGTCGAGGGTGTTGATTTCGTCCACGAACAGCACGCCCTTGTTCGCGCGGTGGATAGCGCCGGGTTCCACGCGATTGTGGCTCGGCGTCTCCATGCCGCCGGATTGGAACGGGTCGTGGCGCACGTCGCCCAGCAGCGCACCAGCGTGGGCGCCCGTCGCGTCCTCGAACGGGACGGTCTCGGTATCGGCGTTATCGACCAGCAGGTTCGGAATCACGGCGTTGCTCCCGCGCGAACCGTAGTTGAACATGAGATAGACGACCGCGGCCGCGATAGCGCCCAACAGCAAATCACCGGCGAGAAAGATGGCGTAGCCGCCGATGATGGCGATGAGCGTCCACATCAGGAACGTTCGCATCCGATTGCGCTTCCGTGCTTCCTCCCTGTGGGCGTCAATTATCTGTCTCCCCTTTCCGGCGGGAACGGTACGGACCTTCGGCTCGTTCCCGTCGTCGGGGTTGTGATAGACGAGGACGTCCTGGAGTTCCTCCTTCGGGAGGAGTTGGCTCATCGCCTTCGCCAGCATCGACTTCCCGGTTCCGGGCGACCCTATCATCATCACGTGACGGCGTTGTGTCGCCGCTTTCTCGACGATATCTCGTGCCGTATCTTGACCGATAACCTGGTCGACCAACCGGTCGGGAATGGGAATCGCTTCGGTCGTTTCGACGTCGAGTCCTCCGAGAAGGTCGTCGTCGGTTTCGGGGTCGAAATCGTCGGCGATCAGCGAGGCGTCGATGTTTTGTCCGAGAGCGTCACCCGCCGCGGGAGTCGGCGTGGAGGAGGGGTCGTCGTCGGAGACAGGCCGTGAACCATCTCGTCCGTCCGATTCGGAACCATCATCGGCAGGTACGGGCACCGTTTCGGACGTGGAGGGGTCGTCGGTGTCGTTTGGATTACTCATTCTACTATATCGTTGATACAACGCCCGGGTCGATAACAGATATACTTTCTGAAATGAATGGAGTTTCATTGATATTTTCGGGGACGGCCATCCCGACCGTACGCGCCCGGAGTTCGATGATATCGCGGAATCGAGCGAGTGTCGCTCACTCCGAGTCCACGCGCGGGTCGAGACCGAAGTACGCGAGGTCCTGGATGAGGTTACCGACGATGCCCGCGATGGCGATGACCATCGCGACGCCGAGGATGAGGGGCAGGTCGCGCTGCTGAATCGCTCGCAACCCGAAATAGCCGATTCCGCGGATTCCGAGGACGGATTCGAGGACGAACACGTTCACGACGAGGGTGCCGATGAGGTCCGCGAAGAACAGAGAGAGGAGCGGAATCGCGGCGTTACGAAGGATGTGTCGGGCGACACGCCAGTTCGTCGCGCCCTTCGCGCGGAGCAGTTTGACGAACTCGCGGAAAACGTACTCGCGCGACTCCGCTCGCGCGTACCGCAACTGACCGGCGAGAAGACTCGTCCCCAAAATAACCGCGGGGAGCGCGCTCCGTACGATGTCCGGCGGGGCGAATCGAGTTGCGAAGGCGGTAACGCCGACGAGCCCGGCGACGACTGCGAGCCAGTAGTTCGGAATCCCGAAGCCGAGGTAGGACCCGCCGGTCACGACTCGTTCGAGCGCCGTCCCGGGATTGAGCGCGGCGTACACGCCGAAGCCGATACCCCCGACGAGCGCGAACAGCATCGCGGGAACGACGTACGTGAGCGTCGCCGGAATCGCCTGCCCGAGAACCGTCAGCACGGGCGTCCCGTTAAGCGAGTACGAGCGCCCCCAATCGAGCGTCGTGATATCGACCAGCCAGTCCACGTAACTCCGCCAAATCGGTTTGTTCAGGTTGTGCTCGGCTTTGTACTCGGCGATGGCTTGCTGGACCATCTGCTCGCGTTCGGACATGTTCGCCCGTTCGCTGGCGGCCTGTCGTGACGCTCCGTGTGCGACGAAGGCGACGCCGGGGTCGGCGGTGAGGGCGATGAACCCGAACGTGACGGACAACACGAGATAGAGGGCAAAAACGGAGAGCGCGACCCGTTTGACGACGTAAGAGCGGCGACTCATTGTGTTCGACATCGAACGATTACGTGATAGCGATATAATAGTTGTGGAGCGGCAAACGTGTTGATTCGGTATCTTTTTCTCGTGGGGATAAATACCATGGCGTAGTACGGTTATGCCATCGTCCACGACCCGCTCGCCGATTTTAATCTCTCCCCCCTACGGTGACGATTCGTGAGCAGCGACACCGCCTCACCAACGAGCGAAACGCCGCTCGAATCCATCGACTGGGACGGGCTCGACGGCACTGGACGGACGATTCCGTGGCGGCTCGTCGCCTTCGTCGTCGGACTCGCCGGTCTGGTGTTGCTCTATCGCTACACGAGTTCGCACCACGTCGGTATCATCTACTGGTGGGAACCGACGAAGTTGACGTGGCTGTTCCGGGTGAGTCTGCTCGTTCTCGTCTGTTTCGCCGTTCCACCCATGTTCCGAAACTCCGCGAAAAATCGACGGCACTGGCGACGGTTTCGGACCAACAGGGTGGCCGTCATCAGTCTCGCGTATCTGGTCGTCTTCGTCCTCCTCGCGCTGGTCGGACCGGCGTTGATGGGACGGCCGCGACCCCACATCCACGCGGCCCGTCAGCCACCGCTCCTCTTCAGCGCCAAGGAGGGAATGGTCACGGCCAACTGCATCGGTCACACCGTCGGGGGCTACTGTCAGGGGTCGCTGACCTACCCGCTCGGAACGAGCGCGCTGGGACAGGATATGGTTGCGCTCGTCGTCTCGGGAATGCACGTGAGTCTTCAAGTTTCCGTCATCACCGCCGTGTTCATGATACCGCTGGCGACGGCGGTCGGCCTCGTCGCGGGCTACAGCGGTGGGGCCATCGATACGGTTCTCATGCGGTACGTGGACGTCCAACAGTCCGTTCCGGCGTTCGTCGTCTACCTCATCCTCGTCTTCCTCACCGGGCCGAGCCTCTTTGCGTTCGTCGTGGTGTTCGGCCTCCTGAACTGGGGGAACGTCGCTCGCCTCGTCCGAAGCGAAGTCATCCAACGTCGGGAGGAACAGTACATCGAAGCGGCGAGAAGCGCGGGCGTAAGTCGGCTGACCATCCTTCGGAAACACCTCCTCCCGAACGTTTCGAACACGGTCCTCATCGGAACGACCCAGAAGATTCCACAGCTCGTCCTCCTCGAAACGGCGCTCACGTTCATCGAAATCGGGGACATCGGTCGGTGGATGCCCTCGTTCGGCGAGACGATATCGGTCGGTCTCAACGCGCAGAGTTACACGGAACCGATGCAGGT
>NZ_MEIH01000249.1:0-76038 GCF_001723155.1 Haladaptatus sp. W1 | reverse complement strand
GTCTCCTGCGATTGGGGCGGCGGGTCTATAGGACACACCCATGAACTACCCTGACACACCAGACGGACGTGCGGCAGTTCGTTCCGGCTTGGTCCGCGATACGGGAGCGCATACCGGCCCGGAGCCACAGTACGAACAGCCCGCAGGACGAACGGAGGAGACGTAGGATGTGTGGAATCATTGCCCGCATCGGCGAAGGTGATGCGATAACGAAGCTCGTGACGGGACTCGAAAACCTCGAATATCGAGGCTACGATTCCGCTGGAGTCGCCGTCCAGAACGGGTCGGGGATATCCGTCTACAAGCGTTCAGGGCAGATATCGGAGCTGAAAGATGCCATTGTCGGAAGCGTCCCAAAGGGGAACGTCGGTATCGGCCACACGCGCTGGAGCACGCACGGCCCACCAACCGACGAAAACGCCCACCCGCACACGAGCGAGACGGAAAACGTCGCCGTCGTCCACAACGGTATCATCGAAAACTACACCGAGCTGAAAAGAGCGGCTGGAAAGCGACGGCCACGAGTTCACGAGCGACACCGACACGGAAGTCATCCCTCATCTCTTCGAATACTATCTTCAGGATGCGCCCAGTATCGAGGATGCGTTCCGCAAGACCATCGGTGACCTCGAAGGAAGCTACGCGGTGGCCGCACTCGTCGATGGCGTCCACGCCATCTACGCGGCCCGACAGGGGTCGCCGCTCATCCTCGGGCTGGACAACGACGAGTATTACCTCGCCAGCGACGTGCCAGCCTTCCTCGACCACACGGACAGGGTCGTGTACTTCGAAGACGGTGACATCGCCGTCCTCGAACCGAACGGCGTGACGATGACCGACCTCGAAGGCAACATGGTCACGCGGGACGTGGAACGGATCGATTGGGACCCCGAAGACGCCGGAAAGGGTGGCTACGAGCATTACATGCTCAAAGAGATCAACACCCAGCCGAACGCACTCACCAACACCATCGAGGGGCGGGTGCAGGACGGCGAGGTTACCCTCGAAGACTTCCCCGAAGGAACGTTCGAGGACATCGACGACGTGCAATTCGTCGCCTGCGGAACGTCGTACCACGCGGCACTCTACGGACAACGGCTCCTCAACCAGACGGGAATACGTGCACAAGCGTTCCGTGCCAGCGAGTACGTCGATTCGGCAACCGGTTCGATCACCGAGAACACGCTCGTCATCGCCGTCACCCAAAGCGGGGAGACGGCGGACACGCTCGGTGCACTCCGCGGGGCGAAAGAGCGTGGCGCACGAACCGTCACGGTGACGAACGTGATGGGTTCGACCGCGGCCCGCGAAGCCGACGATGCGTTGTTCATCCGCGCGGGTCCGGAGATCGGCGTGGCGGCCACGAAGACGTTCTCCTCACAAGCGGTCATGCTCTCGCTCCTCTCGCTCCGTCTCGCAGAGGATATCGAGACGGTGAGTGCACCGGACGACCAAGCGGAACTGCTTCGGGAGTTGCAGAAACTGCCCGAGCACGTCCAAACGGTCCTCGACTCCACGGCCGCCAAGCGAATCGCGAGCCGATACACCGGCAGCGAGGCGTTCTTCTTCATTGGCCGCGGGCTGAACAACGCGGTCGCCAAGGAAGGTGCGCTGAAGTTCAAGGAGATCACCTACGAACACGCGGAAGGTTTCGCCTCCGGGGAACTGAAACACGGGCCGCTCGCGCTCGTGACGCCGGACACGCCCGTCTTCGCGCTGTTCAACGGCGACAAGGACAGGAAGACGCTCCAGAACGCCGAGGAAGCACAGGCACGCGGTGCGCCCATCGTTTCGGTGGCGCACGCGGACCATCGCGCGGAGAAGATATCCGACGACTTCCTCGAAATCCCGAACACGCACTCCATGTGGTCGGGACTCCTCGCAAACGTCCAGTTGCAGTTGGTCTCGTACTACGCGGCGAAGAACTTGGGCCGCCCGATAGACAAACCGCGCAACTTGGCGAAGAGCGTCACAGTCGAGTAGGTGACGCGAGGAGTATCGGAGCCGTGGGTAGTGTCATGGGATGCGATCTAGTTTTCCCCGTGGTGGTTGGGTGCGGAGTCGATAGGCGTGAAACAGCGCGAGCGTCGTGAACGCGAGAACGGTCGTGAACGCGACGTAGATGACGGCCGTCTCGTCGAGCACCCACGCGATGGCCACCCCGGTCGTGCCGAAGACACCGAGAGAGAGGTATCGAGTACTCCAATCGGAAAGGGGCATCATCGAGATATCATCCCGAACGACCATTATTATCCACCGAGTAAACCGGGAGCCGAATGTCAGATTAGACGATGGACACGGTGGAAGGCACTGTCTAGATAAGGACGAGCAGGTTGAAGAGCTAGTGATTCATGCTACTCTCAAACCTGCTCAAAAAGAGTTTAGAGACGGCTACGCTTGAATGTTGGGAGCGTGAGCGGACGGCGACGCCCGTCAGGGCGTTCGCCGTCCGGCTCCACGCGACCGGTTGTTCGCTCAGGGAAACAAAAGGGATTCTCGTACTCCTCGGCGTAAAACGGTCGCATCAAGCAATTTTCCAATGGGTTCATCGGGTATCTGACAGCGTCTCCGACCCGCCGTCGGCGACGCCGACGCGGGTCGCGGTTGACGAAACCGCTGTCAAAATTAACGGCGAGTGGTCTTGGGTGTACGCTGCAATAGACATAGAAACAAAGTTACTGCTCGATGTCAAAGTGTTTGATCGGCATGGGACCGATCAAGCGGCTGCGTTTCTGTCTGGATTGGCCGAGAAACACGATCTCTCTGACACTGTGTTTCTCGTTGATGGCTACGGCTATCGGACTGCCCTCTTTCGAATTGGATTGAGCGGTCACCTTGACTATACCGAGCGAAACCTTATCGAAAAGTGGTTTCACACGCTCAAACAGCGTATCGACCGCTTTCATACCTCGTGGGTGGGCAGTCGGCCGAGCGTTCAGCAGTGGCTTGAACAGTTTGTGCATTACTATAACCATCAGCGACCGCATCAATCGCTCAACAACCGAACACCTGTCGAGGACGAGCTAAACTAGACAGTGCCCGGTGGAAAGAAAGAACAGAGACGAGATATGTGAAAATGGCTGAAACAAACGATATCCGGCGAGCCGAAACTTATTACTTACCCCATCTAGTAGTAAGAAATGTCCCATCGTCGCCGTGGCAGACGCCGGCTGGGACAGCTGTCATCCATTTCCTTCTGGGCACGATAATGAGAGCCGTAGCCGTGAAGAAATCCGATTCGTGATGGCACGGGGAGCGTCGGCCGAGTGAGAGGGTGCGTTTCGTGTGCTCTCTCACTAAACTGCCACTGGTGTTTATTTTGAGAAACAGGACACACTCCCCTTCTCACAGGAATCGCTATTCCGCGTACTCGGCGACGAAGGCGTCTGCCGTCTCGAACACGTCATCCGCGGCGTCGGGGTCTCGGGCTTCGGCGGCGATTCGAACCAGCGGTTCGGTTCCGCTGGCGCGGATGAGGAACCACCCTTCGTCGAGCGTGACGCGCACGCCGTCGATGGTGGTGGCGTCCGCGTAGCGGTCGGTGACGGCTTCCGAGAGGGACTCCATCAAGCCGGTTTTGTCGTCCACGTGCACGTTCTTCCGGCGAATCGGGTACTCGCCGACGTCGGCGGCGAGTTCCGACAGCGGCCCGTTCTCGGCGACGAGTTCGGCGAGACGGCAGGCCGCGAGCGGTCCGTCGGGACAGAGCGTCTGGTCGGCCCAAATCCACGCGCCGGACTGCTCGCCGCCGAAGACGACACCGGGTTCAGTCGCGCGCTCCGCGACGTACACGTCGCCGACCTGCGTTCGTACCACGTCCGCTCCCTGTTCGGCTAGCACGTCCTCGACAATGAGGCTGGTATCGACGGGCGTGACAATCGTTTCGCCGTCTTCAGCGTGCTGACGAGCGAAGAGGGTGAGGAGCACGTCGCCGGAGATGAAGTCGCCGTTTTCGTCCACGGCCATCATGCGGTCCGCGTCGCCGTCGTGGGCGATACCGAGGTCGGCACCGATTGCGGTCACGTGGTCACAGAGCGACTGGCAGTTTTCCGCGGTGGGTTCGCTGGGACGGGCAGGGAACCGACCGTCAGGTTGAGCGTTCAGCGTCTCCACGTCGCACCCGAGTTCGTAGAGCGCGTCCGCGGTGACGGCCCCCGCTCCGTTGCCCACGTCCACAACGACGGAGAGGTCGGCGGGCGAAACGGCCTCGGCGAGGGTTTCGACGTGTGCATCGTGTGCACCGTCCCACTGCGTTTCCTCACCGGTCTCGTCCCAGCCCGCGAGGTCGAACGCTTCGTCTTCGATGATGCGGGTGATCTCCGCGCGCTGGTCGGCGTCGAACGCCTGCCCGGAGGGGTTCCAGAGTTTGATTCCGTTGTCGGTCGGCGGGTTGTGCGAGGCGGTGATGGAGACGCCAGCGTCGGCGTCCTTCCATTCGACGCTTCGGGCGACGGTCGGTGTCGAGGCGAGACCGATGTTCACGACGTCCGCGCCGCATTCACGAAGACCGGCCGAGAGGGCGTCCGCGAGAAATCGACCGCTGTCGCGGGGGTCGCGTCCGACGACGACGCGCTCCGCACCGGTCGAGGCGAGCGCTCGGCCGACCGACAGTGCGAGGTCTCCGGTGACGACATCACCGACAGGGCCACGAATTCCGCTGGTTCCGAACATTGATTCGTACGACAGTCGGGACGGCCAAAAGGGTTCCCTTCGTTGAAAACCGTTCGACGCGGAGGAGCCGTGAGAAGGACGTTTTTACCAATTCGGTGGACAGTTCATCGGCATCAAATCGAGAATAGTAGAACGGGGATATCAGGGAGAATAGCACGAGAGCATATCACGCATGGCACCGATAGTCTATGGGAACGAGCGAACGAGGATGTACAAGCAACTACTCGTGCCGACAGACGGGAGTGCCGGAGCGACGAGGGCGCTGAAACACGCCTTTCGTCTCGCGGAGCGGTTCGACGCGACTATCCATGTCGTTTACGTCTTCGATACGACGAACAGTCCACTCGGACTCGACAACGTGCTAACTGACGTTCACAATCCTCCGGGAGAGTCCGTCATCGAAGCTGCGGTACGCGAGGGGGAAAAACGCGGGTATCCTATCGAGGGCCACGTTCTGAAAGGCGTCCCACACGAGACCATCGTCGAGTACGCCGTCGAAAACGGAATCGACCTCATCGTGATCGCAACCCGCGGTCGAAGCGGCATCGCACGGGGGATGCTCGGGAGCGTCACCGAGAACGTCATCCGCCGGTCGAACGTCCCGGTATTGACGGTTCGGGCGAGGGAATCCGATGATAACGCGGACTCGAAATCGAAAACGAATCCGAGGGCGACCAGCGGACGAGACGACCGATGAACCGGACGTTCGAACGGTCGTGGCAACATAGTGGTGAAAACACCAACGTTATATTTGAGAATGCGAAATTGAGAATTAGATGAGTCAAAATCAGGAGGCAGAAACACCATGGGTAGAATAGAAAACGGCCCTAAAACGACGCCCACTGGTTCTGGAGGTCTGATTCGATGAAATACTCGTTCCGGGAAATTCTCTCTTACCTCGGACCGGGATTCATCATCAGCGTCGCGTACATGGATCCCGGAAACTGGGCGACGAACATTTCCGGCGGCGCGAAGTACGGTCCGGCGCTCCTCTGGGTCATCGTCCTCGCCAGTTTCATGGCGATGGGAATTCAGATAATCGCGGCGAAACTCGGGATTGCGACGGGGAAGGGCGTCGCACAACTCTGTCGGGAGCGATTACCCCGACGCGTCGTCCTCGTGCTCTGGGCCGCCGCGGAACTCGCCATGATAGCGACGGACATGGCGGAGATAATCGGAGCGGCCATCGGGTTCAGTCTCATCTTCCACCTCCCGCTCTGGGCGGGTGCAATCCTCGCCGGAGCCAGTTCGTTCGCGCTCCTCGGCGTCAGGACCGCACACAAGCGCGGGTTCCGGTGGGTCGAGTTGGTCATCATGTCCTTCGTCGCCATCATCGCACTCGCGTTCGTCTTCGAGATGGTGCTCGCAAAACCCACGGGTGGGCAGATAGCGAGCGGACTCGCGCCGGGCATTCCGAACACGAACGCCCTCTACATCGCCATCGGGATACTCGGTGCCACCGTGATGCCCCACAGCGTCTACCTTCACCCCTACATCGTCCAGGATAGGCGGAGCCGCCTCATCGAGGACGAAGGGGACACGGAAGAGGTCCACCGCCGCCACTACATCTTGGAGAGCGTCGATACCGTCGTCGCGCTGTTCGGAGCCATGTTCGTGAACGCCGCGATGCTCATCGTCGCGGCGGCCGCGCTCCAAGGCACGGGCATCGAGACGCTCAACGAGGCGTACGTCACCCTCACCGGCGTGTTCGGTGCGAACGCCAGTTTGGCGTTCGGTATCGCGCTCATCGCCGCGGGTCTGTCCTCGTCACTCGTGGCGACGATGGCCGGTCAGACGGTGATGGACGGCTTCCTCGACCTCAACATCAACGTCTGGATTCGACGGTCGGTGACGCTCGCGCCGAGTTTGGCCATCGTGATCGCCGGGTTCGACCCGACGTCCGTCCTCGTCGCCTCGCAGGTCGCGCTGAGTTTCGAACTCCCGTTCGTCCTCATCCCGCTCCTCTGGTTCACGCGGGAGGAAGGCATCATGGGGTCGTTCCGCAACTCGTCGCGGACGACGGGCGTGCTCGGCATCGTCATCGCGCTCATCATCGTCCTCAACGTCTGGCTCCTGTACTCGACGCTGCTCGGGTAACGAGACCGATTATTTCTGTCAGATCAGTCGACGGCCGTCCCGCGAACGGCGGCGTACAGAATCGCGGTGACGATACCGGTGTCTGGCCGACAGCGACGAGTTCATCCCCGATGCCGAACAACAGTTCGAGACCGAACGCACCGATCACTTCCTCGATGAGCGCGCCGACGAGAAAGGCGAGAAGAAGGATTGCGGCAGTTCGAAGGCTTTCGGCGAGAAGCCATCGAAGAGGGACCGGGACGTATTTAATTCCTATAATACGAGATATAAAAAGAGATTTATTCGGTACCGGTCAAAACGGGTCGCAACACGGAGTCAAATCGCTACACCGGTTCGAATCGCTACACTGGTTGCGGTCCGTCCTCGGGAATCTTCGTCGGTTCCATCGGCTCTCGGACGCGGAATATCATCGCGCCCTCGTTCTCGTAGACGAGCTTGTACCGGTCGGAGCCGACGAGATGCTCGCGCATCCAGGGTTTCTGGTATTCGTCGATTCCGCGGACGGTGTAGTGTCCCTTCGGGACGTACACGTAGTCCGGATTGATGTCGTTCGATATGAGCTTCTTCGTCAAGCAGGTTTTCCCCGGACAGCGTGACGTGCGCTTGTACAAGCCGAGCTGATGGCGATAGTGGTTGTGACCTTCCCACTCGACACCCCACGGCCCGATGAGGATGGTGCGGTCGGTCATCAAGGGGAACCACTCGGCACTGTCACCGAGAACGACGAAATCGGAATCCGACGCCGTACTCTGCTGGGCCCACTCCATCGCGGCCATATCGTCGTCGTCCACGAACGATGGCTGGGTCGTGCTCCCGAGATGGGAGTGGAGGCCGCTTCCGGCGAACGAGACGCCGACGCCCGCAACGAGGACGGTGATGACGATGATGACGGCGAGGGGTGCCGACCGCGAGTATCGCGTCTGCTCCGACCAGCTTCGAACTCGTGGGATGATGACTTCGAAGACCAACACGGCGGTCATCATCGCACCGGCGGGGAACTGGAACCGGACCTTCCCGAGCATGTACGCACCGGCCACCATCCACAGCGGGAGGAACAACCGGCGCTTTGCGATGAGGTACGCCGCACCCGCGAACGACCCGATGTAAAACACGATGGGCCAGTTCATGTCCAGCGGGTAGACGAACTGCTTGAGCAAGCGGTGGGTTCCACCACCGAGACCGGTGTGCGTCCCCGAGGCGGCGGTGAAGATGCCAGCTCCGTGGATGGCGACGATTTGAAGCCACCACGGTGACGCGACGGCGAGTCCGCCAGCGGCGACGGTCGCACCGTACAGCAAGCCTCGCGGCGTCCGGCTGAAGGAGAGAAACATCACCAGGTACGTCGTACCGAAGAACACGGTGTAGACGGGATGTGTGAGAATCGTCAACCCGAACAGGATAGCCGAGGCGACGATCCACTTTCGCTCTTCAGTTTTGAACAGCTTGATGCCGGTGTACGCACCGGTCACGACGAACAGGAAGGCGGGAGCGCGCACGATGCCGCCCGCGGAGAGGTGCCACTGGAGAACCGGCGGCGTCACCGCGAGGACGAGCGTGGCGAACCCGGCCCGCGGCGTCGAGTCGAGGACCTCGTGAGCGAGATAGTAGAACGGGACGAGGTACAGAATCGTCACGAGACCTGGGAGGAACCGACTGAGCGTGATGGGTCCGACGCCAGTCACGTCCATCAGTATCGCCGAGACGTAGTACATCAGCGGCGGATAGCCGAACGGAACCCCGTTCTTCGTGTACAGCGGGATTCGAGCGGGAAGACCGTACCCGTGCGCGCTGATTTCACTGGCAATTTTGAGATAGAGACCGGCACCGTATGCCGGATACGGATGAACCAGCAGGTACGTGAAATACACGAGGATTCCCGTCCCCATCGCCGTTGCGAGCCAGACGCGTTCGTCGCTCGCTAGCTCGGCTACCTTCGATACGACATCCCATTTTTGTCGTTCATTGACACCATGTGACATCAGGCTTCACTCCAACTTCGGTCGTGGACGGGCGGCGTTGCTCGTACAGAGGGACGGCCGCCTATACTTTCTTTCTGGCCGCTGTGCGCATTATTCTCACACGTACCGTTCCCACGGATGGACGCCAGTGGGGTCATCGACGAAGCGACGACACCGACACTGGGTGGCACGCGTGGACGATACGACTTTGGGGAGGGCATCTTTTTCATAGCGTGTACGTGGATACTTTTTATTATCGCGTAGCTAAGCCGTTCAAGGACTGTTTGAATACAAAATGAACGGTGTAGGACTATCCTACCATAAAGCGGGAGCCATGGAACGATAGCGCGAGAGACACGTACGAGAAAATACGTCACAGTATACTTAATTTTGTGGTGGAACCAGTGTCATGGAAAATGTTCTCAAAGCTCATTCAGAAGGAAAGGGGAAGAAAGACGTTAAGTTATGAATAATAAAACGGCACGCCCGTCTCTCCGTAGATAACAATACCCATACTGTTTCGTTCGAGCAATCACTCTCATCTCAGCTCTCTCACGGGACAGTTCACCAGCGGCGTGACGAGGACACCCAATCACCATGTCATCACACACGGAATCCGACCGACGTACCGTGGCGGAGTCCACATCGAAAACGGGACGGCGAGAACTGCTCGCCGCGCTCGGGATGACGCTCGGCAGCGGCTGTATCGAGGAGGCTCGGTCGTTGGTCAGTCGCGACAGTCCAACGCGGGTCTCCCTCTCGATAAAGACCCTCCCGGCGGACGCGGACCCACGACCCATCCGTATCGCACAGTTCCTCGCGAAACAACTCCGTTCGGTCGGAATCGCCGTCCAAGTCGTTCCGATGGGACGCGTCGAGCTATGGCGGGACGTGCTCCTGAACCAGTCGTTCGACTGCTACGTCGGACAGCATCCCGGTATCGACGACCCGGACGAACTCCGGACGCTCCTCCACTCCCGATTCGACGCCGAAACGGGGTGGCAAAACCCGTTCGGTTACGCCAATCTCAGCGTCGATGATCTGCTCACTGCACAGCGAAAACAGAGCGGGAACAAACGGGAGAAAACGCTTCGAAAGCTACAGCAGGCGATCGTCCGCGACCAACCGTTTTCCGTCGTCGCGTTCCCCGACGAGATTCGAGCGACCAGAACGGACCGTTTCGACGGGTGGGAGGGATACGAGACGATTCACTCGCTCTTTGGGTATCTTTCCGTACGCGTGACGGGTACGAGGGGTGGCGTCAAACCGCTCCGGATGACCATCCAAGATTCGGCTCCCACGGTGAACCTCAATCCGCTCGCGGTCGAGTTTCGAAGCGACGAAACGATACTTGATCTACTGTATGACTCCCTCGGACGGCGGATAGATGGAAGGGTCCGCCCGTGGCTCGCCCGGTCGTGGGACTGGCAGACGTCCACAAGAGCGCCCACAGCGACGGTTCACCTCCGAGATGGACTGTGGTGGCACGACGGTTCCGCGCTCACGGCGGAAGACGTCGCATTCACCTACGAATTCCTCGGCGATACCTCGCTCGGGTCGCTCGAAAGTCCGGTTCCCGCACCGCGGTTTCGGGACGCCGTGTCGTTGGTGAAATCGGCGACGGCACTCGATGACGGAACCGTTCGAATTCGATTCGAGAACGCCAGTCGAGCGGTCGCAACGAAGGCATTTTCGACGCCGGTGCTACCGAAACACATCTGGAAGTCGAAGCACGAGCAGGCCGAAATCGCGGGATTCAGAGCCGACTCGACGACGACGAAGGCGCTCGTCTGGAGCAACATGGAACCCGTCGGAAGCGGCCCATGGCAGTTCAGCGATGCGAAGATGAAGAAGTCCCTGACGCTCGATCGGTTCGACCACCACTTCCTCCGACGTATCGAGACGGACACCGAGATGTTGGACTCGAACGATGATTCGACGTCAGCGCCGGACTATATACACCGGTATGCGGGTGGTCCCGCGTTCGAATCGTTGCGATTCCGCGTCGTGCCCTCGGGAGCGGCGGCAACCGAACTCGTGCTAAACGACGAAGCAGACGGGACCGCGACTGGCGTGACCGCGAAAGAAGTTCGCGATATCGGTCGTGCGGAGAACGTCCAGTTACACGTTGATAAGTCGCCGTCGCTGTACCACGTCGGTTTCAATGCCCGAAAGGCGCCGTTCAGCAACGTTCGGTTCCGTCGAGCGGTGGCGCAACTGCTGGACAAGAAATATCTCGTCGATAGCGTGTTCAACCAGTACGCCGAACCGGCCACGAGCCCGTTAGCCCAACACGACTCGCTCGCGCCGAAACTTCGATGGGACGGAACGGACCCGGAGCTGCCGTACCCCGGAAAGGACGGAAATCTCAACGTGAAAAACGCGAAGAAGGCGTTCAAAGACGCGGGATATCGGTACACCAACGACGGAGAGTTGTTGCAACGATGAGGAATCGAATAGAGACTCGAACGAGGCGACGAGCGACTCAAACAAGACGACGAGCGATTCGAACGAGGCGACGAGCGAACCTCGAAGGCATGAGACACGGGAAATCAACGAACGTAGAACACCGGAGGAACAGAGCGTGGGCTTAGCCGAAATCACCGGTTTCGTGCTCGTCGGGGAGATGCTGATGCTCGGCGTTGCGACGACGGTTGTGGTCGGACGGACGGGACTCATGCGCGCGCGAGAACAGTTTCGAGACCGACTGTTCGAGGTGTATCCACACATCGGCCTCTTGCTCGGTGTTCTCGTGGTGAACAAGGTCGCTCGCGAGTTCGGTCCCGAACTGTCGTGGGTCATCGGTTGGAATATCACTAGTCGGATTTACGCAATCGAGGGCAACTTCGTCGGAACGGTCCAATCGGTCGCACGACCGGAGTTGACGACGTACTTCTCGTTCATGTACATCTACGGGTACGTGTTCATCCTCGTGTTTCCGTTCGTCGCCTACTTCGCGCTCGTGGACAGTAAGCCGTTGAAGAAGGCGGCGGTCGCGTTCGCGGTGAACTACGGTCTCGGGCTCGTCTGCTACATCCTGTTCATTTCCTATGGCCCGCGGAACCTGATACCGGACGTCGTTCATCCGCTGCTCTACTCGACGTATCCCGAATCACAGATACTGACCGGACAGGTGAACGCGAACACGAACGTCTTTCCCTCCCTCCATACGTCGCTGTCTGTCAGTTCCGCCCTGTTGGCGTACCAAATCCGGGACTCGTATCCCCGATGGACGGTCATTGCGATTCCCATGGCGGCGAGTATCATCGTCGCCACGATGTATCTCGGAATCCATTGGGCGACAGACGTCTGTGCGGGCAGTGTTCTCGGAGTTGGAAGTGTCCTCATCGCGAACCGCTACGTTTCGGACGATTCCCGGGAGTAGAAAATGGACGCACCGTATGTCAAAGTTAAGAACGGGGTGGATTTCTAGAAATGGGACAAACGATCGGTAATTGGGAGAGATAGGAATTGAATGACCAACTTGATACAATGTTTAGAGATAACAAATAGCATGGAGACACACACACCACGTTTCCAGTGAAATGGGATGAAGGGGTGGGTGGGGTGCAGATGAAATGGGGGTCAAACGGGGTACAATTGAGGATAAATAAAAAATATTTGTCAATAAAAGAAAATACGGACTTGAAAGTCATGAAATCAATTGAGCGTTGAGAATTATGGGGGAATTCTGGAGACACCGTACTTCCAGTGAAAATTGAGGGTTCTAAAATTGTATTTTAGAATCGGAGAGAGACGGAATATCGAGGAGAAAGCCGGAAGGCGAGATCAATTTACATTGTTGGAAAATTCCGTTGAAAGGAGAATTTACACTGGAAACGTGGTCTCCCAAAAGGGCGAGCACCACGAAGTGAAAACACGACACTGCCGAAACGTAAGAACGACCCAGACGCACCGATCGGTAGTACAGACGGAAAACGTACCGATCGGTAATACGGACGGTAAACGCACCGATTTCACTGGAAGTGCGGTGTCCACGGGAAAGACAGATATCGTCAAAAATGGATAGTAGTTAAACAGGGTTATCGTTCGAACACGCCCAGCCCGTAATGAGAGACTCCTAAATTAGAACACGGGAAGGACTGAAACACGATAATTCACCGGAAATGAGGTGTGCTACGCCGTGAGGGATTTCACTGGAAACGTGGTGTGAATGGAACGGACGGAGAACTCGATAGTTGCCGAACCGGGGACCGCACTGATCTACTCGTTATGTTAGAGGAACACACCATGTTTCCAGTGAAAGTTGACCGTGAGACGGTGAAAACGGCTCACGAGAAATAGTACCCCTATTTCGGATGCGACAATCCGTGATAAATATCACGGATTTTTCATTAAAGTGATTAACTCAATGGACTTTAACACTAGCTAGGTTTATAAATTATTCTATGGCCGTCTATATCACGTAGGATTTTTGACTATTTTTAGCGGCGATATAATCCTATTCCTTCTTCTACCCCACCCACCCTTTCATCCCATTTCACTGGAAACGTGGTGTGTGTCTCGACTCAACTAGACAATCGACCAACTGAAATGACCAGCTGAAAATATATTGGGCGCTCGATGTTGTCCTCACATAATGCCTCTATGCCCCTGTGTCATTTCTCCGATAGTAATTCGTGGGTAACGGACCGCGGAGGAAACAGACCGGACTCAGGGGAACGGTCCCGTTTCCGTCCCGATTGACGGGTATCCTCCCGGTCGGCCGTCATCCTCCCGGTCAACGAGCATCCGTTTTACGCCCGGAACAGTAAAGGGATTTCACTGGAAACGTGGTGTCCATGAGCGACGCCGACTCGGACGAACTCTTCTCTCGGGAGGACCTCATCTTCGCGAAAAAGGAACTCCTCGAAATAAACCACCTTCCGACTCACGGTCGAATCGTCGGTCGAGATGACGAAATCTCTGCTCTCGCAAACGCTCTGAATCCCGCGCTGTTCAACCAATCCCCGAGCAACGTCCTGTTGTATGGAAAGACGGGAACCGGGAAATCACTCTGTGCAAAACACGTCTCTCGTCGCCTCGTCGATGAAGCGGACGAGGAAGGAGTCACCGTCGGCGTCGCCTACGTGGACTGCGCTCAAGATAGCACCGAGACACAGGCCGTCCAGACGATTGCGAGTACGACCAACACTCCGGACACGGACATCTCGATTCCCGATAAGGGTATCTCTACCTCGACATACTACAAGCGCCTGTGGCGAATCCTCGACGACCTGTACGATGTAGTCGTGATAATCCTCGACGAAATCGACAAGCTGGAGAACGACGATATCCTGATGCAACTCTCGCGTGCGGGCGAAGCGGGAAAACTCCACAACTGCAAACTCGGCGTCATCGGCATCAGTAACAAGATCAAGTACAAGGATCGGATGGACGAGCGCGTCAAATCGAGCCTCTGTGAGCGCGAATTCGTCTTTCCGCCGTACGACGCCAATCAACTGCGAGCCATCATGGAGGCTCGTAGCGACGCGTTCAAACAGGGGGTTTTGGAACCGGGGACGATTCCGCTTGCCGCCGCACAGGCTGCACAGGAACACGGGGACGCCCGCAAGGCCATCGACATCCTCCGATATGCGGGCGAACTCGCACAGGCTGAGAACGCGGAACGAGTCCGCGAGGAGTACGTAAAGAAAGCCCGCGAACGTGCGGAAAACGACCGGTTTCGCGAACTCATCCGCGGTGCGACACCGCACTCGAAATATGCGCTCCAAGCACTCGCGATCCTTTCTTTGGATAATCCTGACGTGGATGCCTTCCGTACAAGTCTGGTGTACGAGGTGTATGAACAGGTCTGTCAGCAGATGGACAGCGACCCGCTTTCGACCCGCCGGGTTCGGGATTTGCTCCGCGAACAGGCGTTCCTCGACGTTATCGAACAGGCACGTCAAAGCGGGGGAAGTGCGGAAGGGAGTTACACCGAACACCGACTTCTCGAAGACCCACAGGTCGTGAAAAAAGTACTCGTCACCGAGGAGTGAGTGCATTTGTCATTGAGGAGAATAGTTCTCGACACGAGAAAATGGACACACCCGAGACACATGTTACTATAAAAAAACAGCCATATCATAAATCAAACCACAAAATTTCTATTATTTGTTATCACATTGCCACCTCTCTTCGTACGTCTGGATTGCTCTTCTTTTTCATTTCGATTACTGACACTTCCATGATCTTGGCGATCTTTGACCACCGTAGCAATTCAGTAGTTACACCCTCTCGGTCTGCCCCCTGCACCCCCCTCTTTCTTTGGACGATTTTCGAGGTACAGGTGCCAATATTACGGCGTTAGATTTGCATATAATAGCGTAAGGCTTCTCTCTGCACGTTATTTGTTATATGCAAGTGATTTTGATTCCTCTCTGAGATATATGCACCGCGTTAAGCCTTCTCATCGTCGAATTCTGCATTCAACGCAAAATGTCCCAATTTTGTTGATCATGCTAGATGAAAAAGATTGGATTTGACATATGAAAATAGAGGCAGAAAAACGGTTCAGACGCCTGAATTCTTTGCACAGAATAGCTCATTCGTATTTGCAAGTCTGCTAGTATAGGCACCTCGAAATTCACGTACAACAGTAGGTGCGCAATGTGACATAACAGAGGAAACCTACCTCTCACGAGAGGCTATCGCGATGATTACTCTGACTGCGTATCGAGTTGCTCGTACATCTCGTTATGGAACAGAAGGCTGCCATAGATCGAGTATGGACACTGGTCGCATCCGATGCGATAGCGCTGCATATCATCTTTCGTACAATTCATTGGGAGGGGGAATCTCACTGTCAATATCGTTCTCAAGTTCGTATCGAATTTGGTACTCCGTCGTTTCCTCATCATACCAGGCCCACTGGGAATACTATATTCAAAATTTTTGATAAATTCTGCCGGGCTAGCGTCTCGATACTGGGGCAACCACCACGTCATCCGCACCAGATTGTAGAGATCTTTCCGGACGGGTTTCTTCTCGTGAAGCTCATCCATGGCCGCCAGACAGGGGAGTTCGAAGAGATCCTCGAGATTGTCGACGTGGATGGGTTGTGCGCCATCGCTATACCGAGTGAGCGTATATCGGTTCAAGCGATCGTCTTCGACTGTGACGCTTGGATGATCTCAGTTCGTGGAGAGACTTGTACCGAGACTATGTGGCGTCGATATAGAGTCACACACGTGCTGCTCCCACCACTGTGCA
The DNA here is from genome assembly GCF_001723155.1 of Haladaptatus sp. W1. Classification (NCBI taxonomy): domain Archaea; kingdom Methanobacteriati; phylum Methanobacteriota; class Halobacteria; order Halobacteriales; family Haladaptataceae; genus Haladaptatus; species Haladaptatus sp. W1. The sequence continues at coordinate 60,097 of NZ_MEIH01000249.1, read as the reverse complement.
GGTTTGTATGCCTCAAGAGCGGAAAGAGTTCGCGTGCGGTATGTGTTTGGTCGATGCAGGCGATATAGTCGTCCGCCTCGTGGACAGCGTTAGTGATTGTCCGGAGTCGTTGTTTCTGGCGACTCCAGCTCCGCCAGATCCGGTGCGTTTGCCCGGCGGGGAAAAGCGGCCAATCCGCTTGGTAATCGCCGACTTGTTCGCGGTGAGCCAGCTCCGTTGTTCAGGCGTGAGTGTTTCTTCTTGAGCTGCGAGTAGCCGTCCTAATCCAGATAGGTTGATAATCATTGCGCATAGATTGATGCGGGGGTCCCGTGGGCATCTACTTCCGCTTACGAATCTAAGCGGATGTGCTGTCGATCTCCGGAAAATCGCATGACGGCGTTGACTTTCGCCCTATTTAAACTCCATTTCGATATATTAATTTCTTCGCGGTGGTCTCGCTCTGTTGCAGTCTTCGTCGGCCATTAAAATTTCCCCAGTCAACCCGGCGTCGGTTTGCTAGCGATGGGATGCGGTCGCTCTCGCGTTTACTACGGTGAGAATTCGGTACCGATAGCTATCGCTCGCGCCTCGTCCAGTTCTCCGATACTTCTATGTAGGAATTAGTCGGCGTGAGGGGCGACCGTTTCGGTCTCCTCGCTCATCATACTCGTCGTGAGATCGTTTGCCAGTTTGAGCACTGCTTCTCGGTGGTCGTTTTTCGAATGGTGAATAGAAGTTGGCCGCGTCGTTTGTTCGTCGTATGCCGAGAGGTCGAAAGTAGAATCGGTCTGTGTCTCAAACCGGTTTCGTACTTCCGAAAGCAGTCCGTGCAGATGAATAAGCTCTTGTTTTTTCATCCCGACGACAACTAATGACCGAACCCCTATAGTATTTCCTTGAGACATCCTCGCATACGATGACGTGCGGAATCGGACGGAGCATTTCGTCTCCGTTTTCACCCGCCGAATACTGATTGTGAAAAAGAAAAACTCGGCAGCAGTTTTTTGCGTTGTCGGTGAGTGTCCTGAACCCCGACTGTCTTGGACTTCGGTCGTTCGACGGACGGTTCTGGGAGCGACCACTGGGGCTATCCGAGGGTGGGTCACTCGTCGAGAGGGGGACTGGTGTTTTCCTCGGTTGCGGTCACGCTTTCACCTGCTGAATTCGTCGTACGACACCGACCCCTCTTCGAGGATCGTCTTCGTCTTCGGTACCTCTCCGTCCGGTGGCATACTGCCGTCGGCAGGGCCGCCTGGTTTTCCGACGATGACACGTCCGACCATTCCGAGCGGCTTGTGCGGAATACAGTAGTAATCGTGCGTTCCGACGGTGTTGAACGTGTGTTCGTACGATTCGCCTTTTTGGAGGACTTTGCTTCCCCACGCGGGGGCATCCTCGGGAATCCGAGTGGTTTCGGCGTAGATGTTGTCCGGGTGGTAGGCCGACGCCGAGTGGTTGCCACTCTTCACGACGAACGTCACGCTGTCGCCCGGTTTGAGGTACAATCCGATCGGGTCGAAGTACAACCCGTACCCATCGGTTTTCATCTCTACCGTGGTCGTTCCACCTTCTGGATCGGACGTCGGCGTCGCAATCTCGTCGTCCCCGTTGAGCGTCGAACAGCCACCGAGCGCCGTGACGCCGACCGTGGCGACGAACTGTCGTCAATTCATACCGATTGAATTTCGAGTGTATGATAAGTGGGTTCCGATGTGGCCAGTGCGCCAGTCACCCGTCTGCCGCTCATCCCTCTGCCCTGCCGCTCATCCCTCTGCCCTGCCGCTCATCCTTCTGCTCTCCGCCGATTACCCGTCTGCCGCTCTTTTTATTCTCATACCGACCGAATTGCTAACGGGATGTTGGGACAAACAGGGCGATTCTGGGTGGGTGCGGCTCTGTTCCTGATCGGTGCCGTGCTCCTCTTCGAGAATTTCGTTCCCGGCGTGGACGCACCGCTGATACTGGTCGCAATCGGGGTGTTGGTACTCGCCGTCGGAACGCTCATCATCGCTGTTGCACGCCGACAGCGCCCCGTCTGAACTCGGTGCATGGTCGCTGTGCTGTCGCCATCGGTAGTGGCTTCGTTGGCACGTCGGCCCCGCCGTCGAACTGCGCTATCGTACGCGTCAAGGTCTTCCCACCTCTCGTCAAAACTGTCCATCCTCTCAAAACCATCAAAGCCATCAAAACTATCAAAACCATCAAAACTATCTTTCCTGTCCACTCGTTACCACTGTCTCCTATTCCACTCGCTACCACTGCCACTCCTGCTCGACCTAACTGAACTAGCAGAACTGTAACAATCGACAAAACAATCATGGCTGTCCAAACTATCAAAACTCCTCGGCCCTCCAGATACATCCGTTTCTCTTCGTCAATTTGTATAGCAAAACTAGTTTTGACAGTTCGGATGGTTTTGATTCTGTGGCTATCTGCTACTTTTAGCGCCTGTAACGTCGTTTTAGTGGTTTATTTGTGAACGTCTGACGCGGTTTTATGTTGTCTGGACGGTTTTGCGGTTTTGTATGTCCGACACAGCCAAAATCGCCGTCTCGAACCAGAAAGGCGGGGTCGGGAAGACGACAGTGGCGATCAACGTCGCGGGAGCGTTGAATCAGCGAGGCCACGACGTGCTCTTCGTCGACCTCGACCCACAGGGGAACGCCACCGAAGGGCTCGGGTTGGAGGCCGAGTACGAGGCACAACCCCCGACCCTGTTCGACGTGCTGACCGACCACGAGGAACGCGAGGACGTCGATTCGCTCATCGTCTCCCACGAGGAGATGGACGTGCTTCCGAGCAACATCGACATGACCAGCGTCGAGCCGGAACTCACCATGGCGATGCGTGGTCGGGAACGGCTGACGCAGGTCCTCGATGCGCTCGATACTGACTACGACGTCATCATTATCGACTGCCCGCCGTATCTCGGAAACCTCACCGATAACGCCCTGCTCGCCGCCGGAAACGTTCTCATTCCGGCGCTCGCGGAGTCGACGAGCAAGCGCGCGTTGGAAATCCTGTTCGACCAGATGGAAGTCCTCGAAGCGGAGTACGACACGCAGATCCGTGACCTCGGACTCGTCGCCAACCGCGTCGAGACGACCAACGAAGCGGACGCGATGCTCACGTGGTTCGACGAGGTGTTCACCGACATCCCCGTCTGGGAGGTCAGAAAACGGGTGACGCTCCAACGTGCGTTCTCGGCCGGTTGTTCCCTGTTCGAAGTCGAGGAAGAGTGTGATATGACTGCCGTGTTCCTCACTATCGCTGAAGACCTCGAACAGCAGTTCGGATCGATGGAGATGTCCGCATGAGCGACGAGAGCCGTGCCGACCGTCTCCGTCGCCGTCGCGCGCAGCGTGACAAACAGTCCGCGGCGTCCGAATCCACCGAACCGGCCGATTCGGTGTCGGGAGGTGAAACGGATGTGGCGTCCGACCTGTCGGAAACCGACGATGGAACCGACGAAGCCGATTCCACCGCGTCTGAGAGCGTCAAGGAAACGCGCGTCGGGACCTACATGTATCTCCCCGAAGAGCAGCGCTCCGAGCTGAACTTCCGCTACAAGGAGCTTAATCTCGCCTACGAACGAGCGGTAGGCGAGGAACTGGAGAAAAATCGCCACTTCTATCCGCTGGTCGTTCAGGCCGGTCTCGAGGCGCTCGACGGTATCGACGGCGAGGCGATTCGGGAGCGCCTGGACCGTTTTGAGTGAATTAGGAATCTCCGTGTTGAACGCCGTCGCTTTTCGGTTCGGGAAACGGTCGAGGACCGTGAGAAGCAGCGTCGCTACTGTTCGAGGAGCGCTCGAATCTCTTCCTCGCGTTCATCGTTCGTGATGAACTTCCGGAACCGCCATTCGAATGAGTCGAGCAGGACCGAGATTCCGTCGTCGGTGATGGCGTACTCGTTCGTTCGCTTGTCCAGTTCGCTCTTCTCGACCAACCCACGCTCGATGAGCGTGTCGAGGTTGGGGTACAAGCGACCGTGGTTTACTTCCTCGTCGTAGTAATCTTCGAGCTCGCGCTTGATAGCGAGACCGTATCGAGATTCCTCCGAGAGTACTATCAGGACGTTTTGTTGGAACGCGGTGAGGTCGCGCGCGGTTTCCACGTTACTAACGGTTTCTGCCTCTGACATGGTAGTATGGTGTGATATTCATTGACAGAGGATATAAAACTTCCTACTCCAAGCAATATTTATGAATTCTATTATAAATATTATATAACAGCAATCCTCTGGTCAAAGAAAATTGTGTTATTCTGGCTGTTATTTGGGACGATAGTTAATCGAATTGAACTCTCCCATAACTCTCAATGCTTGCTTTTTGGCCGTTAGATAAGTACCTGTCGGAAAAAGTGTGACGAAATAATACAATACTATTTGATTATTGTGAGTTGTCACTTGACTGCCTCTAACTGCTCTCAATCGGTTTTGCGCGGCGTCGATCGATGCAATTCGGCTTCGACTTCTTTGAGCGTGGATTCGCCCTCGTCTATCGGCTCGTCTGACAGGTCTAACCGTATCTGTAGGTCACAGTCACGGCAGTACGCATCGCCCACGATTCCCCCCTCGTTGTTCTGCCAGATATCGACACGAAATCGTCGATTGGTACACTCCGCCGATGGACATTCGACCTCCCCAGAATTTAACATCGATTCGAGATTGTCCTTGACGAGTTCAATAATATCAATCATAATGCCGAATCAGTCACCAGAATGCTTAAACTTGCTTGCAAATATCACGTATGATAATCGTTCTGACATCCTCTATATCGGCAATGGTGTCAGAAAACACGCCTATCATATAATTTAGCAGGTGTATAACAAAATATATACTACTCTTCGTCTCCGGTACGCCCAAGACGGGCGTCCCATGTGCGTTACGGTAACCGACTCGCTCGGCGTTGCCGGAGGCGATGGCCGTGGGCTGGCATCCCACCTTGTGTCACCATCCTCCTACGAAAGTTCTCCTTCCGGGCGGGCGTTTCCGTTCGCTTTCGATGAAATGTTCTGATGTCCTTCAGTACGTTCTACTCGTCGGTATCTTTCGTCCCGGCGAACAGTGACGGAGTGAACCTCCGTCCCGATTCGCATGGGAATATCCAACAATGTGTTCTCCCCCAGCAGCCACGCCCGAGGGAGAGGGAGAATGCCAGACGTTTACACAACTCCTATCCTCTCGCGTCCGATGTCCAAACGGCGTCACGTGATATTCGAGTCAGGTAGATTCAACCGGAATCCACTGTTCGATGACGGACGCGTCTACGCTCGTCGAATTCCCTGAAATCCGACGGCGCCAACCGGTCTCGCGACTAGTCGAAGACGCCGACCGTGTGTAAAAATTCGGCTGGATGTGTGAAGTGCTTAAACGCCTAGTGGATACCGAGGGCTTCGATCTGCTCTTGGTACCGGTTTCGGATGGTGACTTCCGTCACCTGTGCGACGTCAGCAACCTCTCGTTGGGTCTTTTTCTCGTTACACAGAAGCGAGGCGGCATAAATCGCGGCGGCGGCGTAGCCGGTCGGCGATTTCCCGGAGAGAAGTCCCTGTTCCGCGGTCGTATCGATAATCTCGTTCGCTTTGGACTGCACTTCTTCACTGACACCGAGGTCGGAACAGAATCGAGGAACGTACTGCTTCGGGTCGACCGGCTTCATTTCGAGGCCGAGTTCTTGGGAGATGTATCGATATGTTCGACCGATCTCCTTCTGATCCACCCGTGAGACCTCCGCGACTTCTTCGAGGCTTCGTGGGATACCCTCCTGCCGACAGGCGGCGTACAGCGTGCTCGTTGCGACGCCTTCGATGGAGCGTCCGCGAATCAGGTCTTCGGCCAATGCACGTCGGTAGATGACCGACGCGACTTCGCGTACCGACCGTGGGACACCCAGCGCGGATGCCATCCGGTCGATTTCGGAGAGCGCGAACTGCAGGTTGCGCTCGCCCGCGTCCTTCGTCCGAATGCGCTCTTGCCACTTGCGCAGTCGGTGCATCTGACTTCGTTTTTCCGACGACAGCGACCGACCGTACGCGTCCTGGTTCTTCCAGTCGATGGTCGTGGTCAGTCCTTTGTCGTGCATCGTCTGCGTGGTTGGCGCTCCCACGCGCGACTTGCTCTGGCGCTCGCTGTGGTTGAACGCGCGCCACTCGGGCCCGCGGTCGACGTGATCTTCTTCGACGACCAGTCCGCAGTCGTCACAGACGAGTTCGGACTGGTCCGCACTGTTAACGAGGTTTTTCGACCCGCACTCGGGACATCCCGTGACCCCCTCCTCCTCCTCGGTTTCGGTTTGCTCCGCGCGGCGCTCCCGTTGGCGAGTGGACCGTTTCATCAACGTTCTATACTCAATGCAAACATTTAAATCCCCGGATGGTACCTCATGCGTGTCTTTCAGCTACCATATATATCCTCATCCTGAAAACACGTAGACTGCGGCGTGGTCCGGTTAAAGTATCTATTATCTGTACTTTTGATGGCCTAATTTATCTCTCACGTGGACTTCGCCAAGCGCGAGATTTCGACCATCGTATCGTTGCTGTCGGGGTTCGAATCTCGGAAGGTCCAGGAGCGGTCGAACGTCATCCCTTCGTCTTGCCCTTTCATCAGCAGCTCGTCGAGCGCGAGTTTGAAATCGGCGGTCGTCGTCCCCTCGGATACGGATGGTTGACTCGGCGTCGGCTCGGCTAGTTCGGGTCGCAGGGCGAGGCTCGTTATCTCCACCATCACGTCGTCGTGTTTCTCGTGGCGGAAGGTCCACGAGCGGTCGAGTTCTACGTCGTTGTCTCGTGCCGTGGAGACGAGGACTTCGAGGGTTCGATCGAACTCCTCTGGAGAGGCTGCCCAGGCGGGTATTTGGTTTGCCTGGCTCATTCCGATTTCCCCTACGCACATACCCTACATAAACTCGAAATGCCGTCCCGTCTAGTTTCGGTCCTTCTCACCGTTTGAAACAGTTCGAAACGGTCTGGGAGCGCGTCACCGGTTTATTATCGCTCCTGATTTTGGTGGTGAATGTCATGAGTGCGAGGGAGAAACTCTCGACCCAATCCGACGGACGGGTTTCCGTCGACGAGTCACCCGTCGAAAACGAGCTATCGACTGATGACGTGTTCCACCTGCTACAGAGTCAGCGACGCCGCGCTGCGATTCGCTATCTCTAGGATACGGACGGACCGGTCGAGATGCGCGACCTCGCGGAGCAGGTTGCCGCGTGGGAAAACGACACGACCGTGCAGGCGCTCACCTCGGACGAACGTCAGCGAGTGTACATCCCGTTGTACCAATCTCACCTCCCGAAACTCGACGAAGAAGGGGTCATCGACTACGACAAAAACCGCGGTATCGTGAAGAAAACTCCCCTCGTGTCACAGTTAGAACGCTACCTCGATGTCGGCCGCAACCCCGACATCGAACCCGAGGATGAGGAGCGTCGATGGAATCCGTACTATCTGACCGTTTCCCTCCTCGGGTCGGCTCTGTTCATCGGTGCCGCTTTTCGATTTCCGCTTTTGTCTCTCGTTCCCAGTCTCGCTGTTGTGACTTTCGTTCTCGCCGCGTTTTGGTCCGTTCCGGTTACTCACTCGCTTTCCGTGTGATTCCTACCCGTGGTTACCGCGATTTATCCAGGCAGTTCTCGCAGATATCTACGCTCGCTTGGAGATAGGTTCCCTTTTCCTCCAACTCCATTTCGATGCGTGTTACTGGGACGTAATCCTTACAGTACGCGCAACGTTCGATAGCGTCCACCCGATTTGATATGTCGTGGTTTCTCGGCATAGTGTGCGTTTCCCGTCTCTACCCGACGGCCATCAGATGGAGTATGAAAAGGAACCCCCCAAAAGGTATGCGTTAGTATTTCCGTGCTTTAAGTACAAACGACCTGTAAGGGGGGAAAAGGGGTCGGTCGTTAGTCCGCGGGTTCGGCGCTTTCTTTCTCGCTGACGTACTTCGATTCCCATTCACGACGCGCTTCGATCTCCCGCTGTCCGCGCCGGGTGAGGGTGTAGTAGTTGGTTCGACGGTCCACTTGCCCCTTCTCGACCAATCCTTTGTCGACCAACGTATCGAGGTTCGGGTAGAGCCGGCCGTGGTGGATGTCCTTCTCGTAGTAATCTTCGAGCTCTTCTTTGATGGCGAGTCCGTGTGGTTCGGTCAACCCGTTGATGACGTACAACAGGTCTCGCTGGAAGCCAGTCAGGTCGTACATGTTCGGCTCGATGTTATGTCTACAGGGTATTAGTTAAGTGCATGATAATGCCCTCCTCAGGCGATGAAAAACGGATTAAACGGTTCGTTTGAAACTAGACAATTCTACCATCATTACAAAGTTTCATCATAATGGCTTTGTTCGTGTAATCCGTCACGAACTATCCGTTTACCCTCGGCCCAAGATGATATATGCGACGAGTCATCACGTGGCTACAATATGAAGAAACAGGAGCTGATCCACGTTCACGGCTTACTCGCGGCGGTTCGAAACCAGTACGAGGAGCGGAGTGGACGAACGGTAGACCTATCCGAGTACGAGCAAACTGGGGTAAAACCGACATCGATACATCATTCGAAAACCGCCCATCAGGAGGCCATCTTCGCACTCGTTGACTGCCTCACTGACACGATGGCGGCGGAAGAAAAACGGCTAACATCACACGCTGACTGACCGGTGCTATACTGGTTCAGTGCGTCGTCGTTTCGGTCCCGTCTATTCTTCGCGCGCCGTCCACCCCGACATGAATTGGGCGAGCGTTACGAACGAAAACATGGCGATGATGACGCCGCCGATAGCGACGCTCGGGAGCGTGGCGAGAACGGGGATGCCAAGGACAGCACCGGCGAGGACGATGGTGCTGAACGTCGAAACGCTGAGATAGTAAAATTCCCACGGTGGTTCTCGACCGATCTCCTCGTGGTCGGTTTCCTCCGCTTCGACGGAGAGATACCGGTCGAGTTGGTCCGCAAGTTTCGTCCGTTTGACCGTCCCGCGACTCTGGTCGTAGTCGATGATTCCTTCCTCGTCGAGTTTCGGCAGGTGTGACTGATAGAGTGGAATGTACACGCGCTGGCGTTCGTCCGAGGTGAGCGCCTGCACGGTCGTGTCGTTTTCCCACGCGGCGACCTGCTCCGCGAGGTCGCGCATCTCGACCGTCCCGTCGCGTCCCTTGAGATACCGTAGTACGTGACGCCGACGAGGCGTTTGAAGGAGGTGGAAGATTTTATCCTTTGAGAGCTCAGTCTCGGCACTTACTTCCGGAACGGTATGCGTTCCTCCATCATTGGTGTGAACTTCTGTAGCGCTCATGACGGCTGAATTATCGCTAGAATAGGTAATAAATCAATAATGCGCTCCCAATTTGTTGCGAACGGTTGTGATGGCTTGTTATGCCGCTTAGCACACCTATAAGTTGTGTGGTCGTATTACTTGTTATTTATACTAAAAACCCGTGAACTAGCATATGTGGGCGTGTCACTATCCTTGACACTACCGCTAGAAAACACCGTTTTCTGGCCTTGTACGGATGGTTTTACGATTGTGGTTGGTTCCTTCTATGACCCGTCTGTCTGCACTTGTCGGACCGTATTGTCCAATTACTGGCCGTACTATCTCTCGATTGGTCTATATTGTCGTACGAGATGTCTGCTGAAACAATTGTGGACGACGTTCCTCTCTTGCCCTCTCATCTGTTAATTCCAACATTAAAAATATGAAATTTAAAGATTCGATTAATCGCCCTATAGTAAACAGGGAACGAGACGTAGAAAGATACGCCCAGCGCGGAGGCGGGGTCTTACAATATCCGGCCGCGAGGGTCGTTAGCGCTCATGACTCCAATACCCCTCGTGCTCAGTTCTCTATCCACGAGCGGCGTCGAACGGCGTCCTGTCTTGCCCTTCGACGACCCACGTAATCGGTGGTCGGTGTGACATTCCGGTTGGATCTTAGCCCATGTTCGATTCCCGAAAGTTTAATGTGACGTAATGAAATACCACAACCGAGTTCGGGTTCCTCGACAATGGCACATGGCGCATCTAATTCCGATGGCCCTCTCAACGAACCAGACGGCTCGTCGAAGGGCGCTGCACAGGACGATTCCGATCTTTCCTCTCCACCGAGAACTCTCTTTGCCGAAATTTTTGTCTCACATGGGCGTCTCATTCTAGTTCCGACGATAGAATCGTCTCCTGAAGTGACCATTCAGATGGAAGAAACGCCGATGGCCGACGGCTCGCTTCTGTTCGTTTCCGTCGTCGGGGACGATTTTTCCCCGTTCGAGCGATCGCTCGAGACGGATGCGACCGTACGTGCGGCGACGCTTTTCTCCGCCGCCGCCGACCGGCGCGTGTATCGGATTCGGCCCGAATCGGATGTCGTTCCGTTCCTCCCTACCCCCGCCGACCTCGGTATTCGCGTCCTCGACGCAAAGAGCGGCACCGGTGGTTGGGTAATCCGTATCCAGATGCTCTCGCGTGAACCGCTCATCCAACTCCGGGAAGCGTGTCTGGAGCACGGGATCACGTTCCGTGTGCGGCAACTATTCGATGCGGACCCGAACACGGACCCCGACGGCGCTCAACTGACCGGTCGCCAGCGCGACACGGTTCTCACCGCGTATCAATCGGGCTACTACGACGTGCCCCGTGGTATCTCACAGGGCGAACTCGCCGAGGAACTCGACGTCTCTACGTCGGCGATTTTACAACAACTTCGGCGTGCAACCCGGCAGCTTATCGCCAGTACGTTTGCCGTCGAACAGGATTAGGCTTCGAACGGGGATTTCGACGCTTCCGGTTCGGACCCGTTGAGGAAGACGAGATTCCCGCGTCCGATTTGTACCCGTGTTATCTCGTCGTTTTCCTCCATCTTCGAGAGTTTTCTGCTCACGGTCGATTTCGACCACGAGGTTTCGGTCGTGATATCCGCCTGCTTCATCCGGCCGCCGTACTGGATGAGGAGCGACCGAATTCTCTCTTCGTCGGTGAGCATCTCCTCGTCGGCCAGATTTCCGACCGGCGGCTGTTCGGGTTCCCGTCTTTGTTCCGTTTGTTGGGGTGATTCTTCCGTGGTGGTTTCCACGGCCGTTTCCCCTTTCTCATCTTCCGGTTTCTTTCGCTCGAACAGCCCGGACAGGACGGAACGGATGGAAGAAAGCGGTCCGTCGCTCGGCTTGTCGCTCGATTCGGCGGACTCTTCGGTTTCGTTCGATTCGCTCGCCTCGTCGTCCGGAGAGTAGGCTGGTGTGGTCGTCCACTCGGCACCGTCGTCGGAAATCTCGACGACGACATCGAACAGCGTTTTCAGGGTATTCGTCGTCTCGGGGTCGTGAATGTCGGGGTCCATCTGGAAATAGCCGATGCCCCCCGCGGCCTGTATTCGGTGAGTGAGTATGTGGAGATATCGGAATGCGGTATCGAAATCGACGTATTCGAGGAGGACGGTCAGCGTCTGTACCGAGACTATCGGCTGTGTTTCCCCGTCCGACCACTCCTTCAGTCGGTCGCTCAACGGGACGATTATCTCCATCGGGTCGGTCGGATCGACGACCTCCGTCGTCACGGTGTTGGACGTCTGTTCGTCGTACGTTTCGGCCTGTGCCATCCCACTCGCGTGGATGAAACGAACTTCTCGCGGTGATCTGCCGACGCTTCGTTCCCAGTCCCCGAGCCACTGTCCCGGTGGTTGCGTGTAGGTGACGGCCGCGAGACTGACGTTTTCGGGTCGCGTCGAAGCTACGAGCTCCATATGTGCCCGGTTGCCATCAGGGGTAAGAGGGGCGAGGACGAGAACGTTTGACGCTCCCTGGAGATCTTCTTCTATTTTGCGGACGTTCATTTATTCCATTTCCCAATATATAAATTTATTTTTACATTACCGGCGCTATTTTGCATGCTAAATACACTGGAACTCGATATCAATGTATTGCTCTCCTATACTATACCCTAATATACGTTTGTATTCTTGGTCGTTGAATCCCCAGCCGTTCCATCATCTTTGGCTGATTTTTTATAGAAATTCGAACTATTTTTGTCTCGTCGTTTTCGGCGCAAGTGTGAGGATATTCCGCAAGACGTTCGGATAGACATGGAGGTGTACACGTGCCTTCCCCGTCGCCTCGTACCCATCTATCGTTGTTCATACCTGCGAGCCGTTGTGACAACCCGTATTCGTTATAAGTCATATAGTAGCCTACCCTAAAGCCAGTGTGTGACTATTACCATCCCTTATTAGCTACCCGGTTGTCAAAAAGTATTGGCTTGCAAATGCAGGTACTATCCTTCATGTCGCAGTGTGTTCGTGATAAGATTTGCATGCCCACGGCGTAATCGTGTCGAAAGTGCGTTCGGTGATATGTCGAGTTCCCCGGCCACGTGTTTCAACGTCGCTCCACGAGGGACGCTGAAGTAACCGGAATCGAGCGCCGTTACCAGTGCTTCCCGCTGTTTCGGCGTCACTTCGTACTTCCCGAATGCGTTCGGATGTCGTTATTCGTACATTTGAATCAACTGAAACGAGAGGTCGTAACTCGAACAGTAGTCGTGGAACTCCGCCAGCGACGACTCGCTCGGAAACAACAGTTTGAGATACCAGTCGTTTCCATCGCCCGTCGCCTCCAGAATGCTAGCTTTCAACTCCGAGACGGCGTGACCGACGGTCCCCGTGCGCTGCCGCCACGAGACGCGATAGAACCGTTCGTTGTCGTGGTTTTCGAGCAACGTTATCGTCTCGACGGTTACGTCCTCGCTGAGTGCACGCTCGAACCGCTTGACCGATTCCCCGCTCGCCCAGAAATACGGTGTCACGTACTCGCTGTCCGCAACGACGCGCTCTATTTCGACGTGAATATCGGAGATTCGCTCCAGCGTCTCGTGAAGGATGAACTCCTCCGATGGCACGGCGAACTCGGTCAAAACGCTCATCTCTCTAGCCGAGGCATACGTTCGGGGATATTGTAGTTATCGGCGGCTCACTCGGTTTCTCTCCGCCGTCTTTAGAACCCCTTCCGAAAAACTTTTATAAAAATGGAATCCATCGGTTTATTGATTGCAAGACGAGTGAGTGTCGTTTATGGATTATGTTCGAAGCTGCTGCCGGTGTATGAATCGCAACCTTACATCTGATATAGCAACGGCAGTGAACCTCAACGCAACCAATGTCTGACGAGCCAACTGTTCTCATCGTTGACGACGAACATGCTATCACTGACTTACACGCACGCTGGCTCGAAGATTCCTACGAAGTCCGGAAGGCGTACAACGGAACCGAGGCTCTAGAAACTATCGACGAGGACGTCGATATCGTCCTTCTCGACCGTCGGATGCCCGACCGCTCCGGGCAGGAGGTTCTCGACGAAATCCGTGAGCAGGCGTTCGACTGTCGGGTGGCGATGGTGACCGCCGTCGAACCGGATTTTGACATTCTCGAACTCGGATTCGATGCCTACATCTGTAAACCGGTTTCCGACCCGGAACAGCTCCGTGAAATCGTCGCGTCGCTCGAAATCCGCTCAACGTACGACTCGCAAGTACAGGAACTGCTTGCGCTGTCATCGAAGAAAGCGGCACTCGAAGAACGCAAGGAATCGGACGAGTTGTCGAAAAACGAGGATTACACCGAACTCGAGACGCGGTTAGCATCGCTTCGAAACGAGCTTTCGTCCACGGCTATGGAGTTGGACGACGACGACCTTCGTGCGGAGTTTCACGACCGCAACGACTCGGGGTCCAAACTCATGAAATCCGCAGAGGGGGGGAACGCGTCGGAGTCCAGAGACTAAGGGTTCCGAACGTGCGGTTGTGTCGGATAGTCGATTAAATTGTGAATCTCGGTCATGAATCCACTACGAAAATAACATCTATGATACTGGCCTCCACGGCGCGTCTCCTGAGGGGTTTCGCGTCATCTCCTTTCAGACACTCCGCGTTCCGACGGCTCCGTTTGGCCGACTACGTACGGGAACGATAACATGAGCGAAAATCGGTCGGCATCCAGTCAGGAGTCGGTCACGAAGGGGAGTATCCTTCTGCTTATCGACCACCGCCGAAACCGCCGTTTGTTGGCCGACTGGCTCACGTCGGAGTACGAAGTGGTGCTTCCGAAACACGGCGTCGATACGTCGTTCGACCTGTGTATCGTCGACGAAGCGTCGTTCAGTCGCTATCGTGACGAACTCGAAGCCAAAAAGGAGGCGTCTCTCCCGACGTTCCTTCCCTATCTCCTCGTCACATCGACGAATTCCCCGGCGCGGACGCCGGAAGTGTGGTAGGGCGTCGACGAGGTTATCACGACACCCATCGAGAAGGCGGTGTTACAGGCGCGCCTGGACGGATTGCTCGAACGACGGCGGCTTTCCGTCGAAATCGAGCGGGAGAAAGAACAGAGCGAACATCGGTTCCGAACGCTGTTCCAGACGGCCCCCGACCCCGTGTTCGTTCTCGATGCGGACGGGAGGATTCAGTCGGTAAACGACGCGTTTTGTCACGTTTCCGGACGCAACCGATCTGCTGTTCTCGGCGAACGGCTCGAAAACATCGATGCGTTCCCCAACGATTCGATCGACGAACTCACCGCGGATATGCGCGAACGGAAGCGAGGTAACTCCTCTCCGTACTCGGTGACGTACATGACCCCGGACGGGGAAAACCGCTACGCCGAAATTAACACGACGCGGATGCGCTTCGACGAGGAGAACCCGGAAATCATCGGCATCATTCGGGACGTGACCGAACACAAGCGCCGAAAGCAGGAACTACAGCGCCAAAACGAGCGTCTCGACGAGTTCGCCAGCATGCTCGCCCACGAGCTTCGCAATCCCCTCGGTATCGCCCAGGGGTATCTCCGCGTTGCGATGACGGAAGACTCCGAGGACGCCTTCGAGGAGGTTAGCGGTGCGCTCGACCGAATGGAACGGATGATAAACGAAATGCTGGACCTCGCGCGTAAACCCGATGCGCTCACGGAGAAGGAGGTGATGGAGTTTCACGAAATCGTCGAGGACGCGTGGTCACGTGCCGCTCCGCCCGAGGCGACGTTGATGCTGGAGAACGTGGAAGAGGAGATTTCGGCGGATATCGACAGGTTGAGTCAGGTGTTCGAAAACCTGTTTCGGAACGCCATCGAGCACGTCGGACGGGACGTCACCGTTCACGTCAAACGTATCTCGAACGGCGTCTGTATCGTGGACGACGGTCCCGGAATCTCGGACGACGAGCGCGAATTGGTGTTCCAGAGCGGATACACGACGGACAACGGAACCGGTTTGGGCCTATCGATTGTCCAGCAAATCGTGGAAGCGCACGGCTGGGAGATCAACGTATTGGAAGGAAGTGCAGGCGGTTCGCGGTTCGAAATCACCGGTATCGATTTCGAATAGCGGGTGAAGGGACTACCCGCCGTGCTGGAAACAAAATCGGGGGGAGGGAGGGGGGGGGGTCACGCGGGATGGTAGTCGCGTCCCCCGCGGGTACTCCCGCGCTCGAATCGACGTGGTTCACCTGAAAAGAGCTTGCTCTTACCCGGGGTGAAAGTGAAGCGATACTGTTCGGGGTGTGGGAGAGGCCGGTGGTATCGACGTTCCCCGTCGAACGCCGAACACGCTATCGCCAGTCCCTATCGACGCGATGGTCGATAGTCGGATCTGCGGCGGCTCCGCGCTTCAAGGCCGCCCAGCGGGTACACTCGGGACAGGCGAAAACGATGCCGTCCTCGGTTCCCATCGTTCGCGCGAACGTGGGGTCGACGTGTTCGTTTCGGCAGTTCGGATTGCGACAGCGCCGACTCGAACGGCTGTGTCGGTTCCAGATACCGTGGCGGCCGGAACTGTCGGCGTCCTCCCGATCTGCCTTAGCCATGGATACTCACCTTTTCGCGTGCGAGTCGTTCGCCCGTCTTCCTGTCCAGGAGTTTCCAAAATTCGGCGTCCGTTCCGGATGATCGACTACACTGGTGACACCAAAAGTGGCTGTTCGTCGGTTCCCAACTGGTGTGGCCGTTCGGACAGGTGTAGCGCCACTTCGAAATCGGTCCGTCGATGTCGTGTACGCTCATACCGCACCGTACGATAATTTCGTCCTAAATATCGACTCTTATCCGAGGCGAAAGTAAACGACCGGCTGTTCCCGCCGCTTACCCTCCCTCTCCCCGCGTTTCGGACGCGTCTCGATTCACTGCCGGGTGAAAGTGAACGCCCGAAACCGCCCCGGTGGATTCGAAATTTGGTGGTTTGGACAGTTTTGCTAGTTTTTACAGTTTTGATTGTCTCTTTCGATGGGTCCGCTATCTCGTGTTCGACCACGTTTCGCGTTCGTACGCCATGCCCCAGAACGCTGTTTCAAGGCGCGTGCTGGTCAGAAACGCGTCCTCCATCACGTCGTGCATGCCGGGAGACGCCTCGGCCTGCTGGTTCACGAAGGTCCGCATCCACGCGACGGAGTTCCGAAACTCGTCGCTCGTGTACTTCTCGATGAACGGCGTGTAACGGTGGTCGCCGTCTGCGATGGATGCCATGTGGTCTGCGATATCGAGATATCCCTGCCCACATGGGTAGACGGCCGCCGCGAGTTCGGCGAGGGTTCCTTCGTAGGCCATCCGAAGGAGGTAGTTCGTGTACGCGAGGCAGGTTGGTACCTTCTCCACAGATTCGAGTTCCGCACGGGAGATTCCGTACTCGGCGGCGAACACCCGGTGGAGGTCCATCTCGTCGGCGAGAATCGCGTGAGCGACGTCGAACGCGTGGGTCATCGTCTCCCCGTCGCGCGCCTTGCATCCAGCGAGTGCGAATACGCGGGCGTAGTCTTGGAGATACAGATAATCCTGTTCGACCCAGTGGCGGAACGCCGCCGGGTCGAGCGTCCCGTCGGCCAGTTCGACGACGAACGGGTGTGCTTTCTGTTCCTCCCAGAGTCGGCCGCCTGCCGCGAGCAGTCGGTCGCTGAACGCCATGTCCCACGGTTTATTCTCCTGTGGTATAATCTAGTGGTATTGGCGGCGAATCACTCTCCTCGTCGCTGGACCATCTTCTCGAATAGAGCGTGGAAGACGCCGGAACTACGGAAAAACGAACGCCGGAACGGCTCAAAGCGGACCGAGTTGGTTTACAGTCGGTCGAGAACGTTCTCGACGACTTCGTTCTTCGGTACTTGCTCTTCCTCGCCGGAATCCATGTTCTGGACGGTTACGACGCCCTCGTTCAGGTCGCGTTCGCCGACGACGACGGTGTACTCGGCGTTGATGCGGTCGGCGTAGCCGAACTGCTCGCCGACGCTTCGTCCGGTGAGGTCGGTTTCGACGGTCAGTCCTGCACTGCGCAATCCCTTCGCGTACTCCAGTCCGATTTCGCGCACCGAATCCGAAATCGTCAGCACGTAGGCGTCGGTCGAAAGCGCCTCGTCGGGCCACTCGCCCAGTTCCTTGAGCAAGTGCATCGTCGTGGAGTAGCCGAACGCGAAGCCGATGGCCGGTACTTCGCGGCTTCCGAACTGCTCGATGAGGTGGTCGTAGCGTCCGCCGCCGAACAGCGCGCGGAGGTCACCTTCTGTCGAAAACGCCTCGAAGACGAGGCCGGTGTAGTAGTCCATCCCGCGCACGATGGAGAGGTCGAACGTACACATGTCCTCGACGCCGTAGGCCGACAGCACGTCGTAGAGGTCGTGCATCCGCTCGATGGCGTCGTCTGCCGCGTCGCCCTCGGGCGCTTTGTCCGAGAGTTCGACCAGCGCGCTCTCCATCTCGCCGCTGATGGCCGTGAGCTCGTCTATCCCCTCGGCGGTCGCGCGGTCCACGCCTTCGAGTTCGAGGTTGTCGAGGAACTCCTCGCGGCTGAGCTTCTCCTTCTTGTCGATGACGCGCATCACGTCCTTGCTCCCCTCCACGTCCATCGCTTTGAGGAGGGCGTCGAGCAGTTGCCGGTCGTTCAGCCTGAACTCCACCGCGTCGGCGACGCCGAGTTTCTCGTAGATGGTGGCCGCACAGGCGATGATTTCGGCGTCCGCTTCGACCGATTCGACGCCGAAGATGTCGATGTCGGTCTGGAAGAACTCGCGGTCGCGGCCCTTCTGGACCGCCTCGTAGCGCCATCGTTTCGAGGTGTCGAACCACTTTATCGGCGTTCCGAGGTCTTTTCGCTGTTGAACCAACCGCGAACGGGTCGGCGTCTGCTCGGGAATGAGCGTGACCTCGCGTCCACCCTTGTCCTCGAAGCTGTAGGTCTGTTCGACGATTTCGTCGCCCGATTTCACTCGGAAGAGGTCGGTCGGTTCGACGCTCGGGGCGTCGATTTCGCGGAAGCCGAACTCGCGGGCCGTCTCCTCGACGGTATCCACGATTTCGCGCCACGCCGCCCACTCCTCGGGGTAGCGGTCGTAAAAGCCCTTGAGGCTCTCGAGTTCGTCCATGCTTCGGGTATCGAAGGCGAGCGATTTACGTTTGGCTATCTCGTGCGTCTTCCTGCTCGATTTCGAACACCGCGGCGATATCGTCGCCCCGCGTCTTCGAACCGCCGAGTTCGAGGTCGATCCGCGTCCTGGACTCTCGGAACTGGCGTCGTTCGGTCTGTGAGAGGGCGGCGGAGCCACAGTACATGTTTTCTTTTCTATTCGCCTGCTTCGTAACGGGGCGCTACGGGTTTGACGTCCCCTGTTTCGCTTCAGGCGACGTATAACAAAACGCCATCCCCTCGACGGCACTGTCGATGGGGTCTGTGGGTCTGGTTTCCGGGAGGACAGTTGCACTGCTACTCGTGTTGTCGCTCGTCGCCGGGACGTTCGTCCCGCCAGCGACGGCGCAGTCGTCGTCGTCGGATCCACCGCGAGTCTCGATTTCCGTCGAGCGCCGTCCGGCGAATCACGGGGTGGTTCGGTACCACCTCGATTTCGAGACGCCGGATGACGCACACCGATTCTGGCTCATCAATTACACCGGAAACGTGGTGTCTTCCGAGGGATTCGTCGCCGACAGCACGAAGAACGGAAACCACGCGCTCCGGTGGGACGGGGAGACGGAATCGCCCTCGATGACGATAACCACGAGCGTGAAATCGGGGAACGGCCGGGAGTTCGCGGCCACCGACGACTGGACGCTCGCGCCGACGCCGCGGGTGTCGGTTGCGTGGGGGGAGAGCGGGGACGGCGAGTGGAGTTACTTCCATCCGTTTCAGGACGAGTATCCTAATCGGGACGTCTCGTTCGCCGACGTCGGTGTTCTCGGGTCGGCGTTCACCTACGTGGGCAAGTACGACGAGCACGTCCGCAGTGAGAACGGGCAACGATTCCGGATGATAGTCGCCGCCGACGCGTCTCCCGCCGAGTCGCCGCGGAACGTTTTCGACTCGCTCGCCGCGGCGAGCAAACGGATTCCGGGGGATACTCCGGACGACGTGTTGCTGTTCGTTCTCCCCGACCCGATATGGCGCGGCGGGTACGCCTCGCCGAAGTACGACGAACTGTGGGTACACGAGGCCGCTCGGCTCGATGACCCACAGAACCTCTGGCTGCACGAGTACATCCACACGCGTCAGTCGTTCGACCTCAGCGACCGAATGAGCTGGTTCCGCGAGGCGAGCGCCGCGTACTTCGCGTCCGACTTGGCCATGCAGCAGGGTCGGACGTCGAAATCCGCCGTCGCCGACACGCTCTCGTTGAAGTCGTACGACGAGTCCGTGCTCTCGAACACGGACACGTGGGCGAACCGCGAGGTGCCGTACTACCGCGGTGCGCTCACTCTCTGGGCGCTCGACGAGAAAATACAGAAGGCAACGGACGGAAAGCGGAGTCTCATGGACGTGTTCGACCGGATGAACCGACGGGACGGGACGGTCACCTACGCTGACTTCACGAAAATCGTCGCCGACGTGGCTGGACAGTCGATGACGCCGTGGTTGGACGAACACGTTACGACCACCACGAAGCCGAACCTCGAGCCGTTGCGAAATTCGGATAATGCGGGATCGAACGTCGGGAAGGCCGCTAGCGATTCGAACAACAACGGCAACTCCGGGAAAGAGTCCGACGGATTGAGCGACGTCCAGCCCCCCGCTAAGACGGGCGACATTCCTTCGACGCTCGTCCTCTGGGGCGGGCTCGGTCTCGTCGGGTTGGTGTTCGGGTTGACGCTCGCACAGTACGTCTCGGGCTTCGTGTCCCGCTTCCGCGGGGGGAGTAGACGGGCGATTCGTCCTCGCTTTTCGGTCAGTGGAGCGGGAGCGACCGCAACAGCGTCGCCAGTCCGACGACCAGCAGCCCGAGTATTTTCAGCCACACTTCGATAGCACTTCCCCACACCTTCAGTAACTCGCCGAACCGACGCCACCGCGTCATCGATTCGGCGGGCGATTCGTCTCTCGAATCGTTTGACGGGGAGTCCCCCGTCGTTGTACTACTGATTCTCATATAACCATTCCTCGATTCAAAGGACGGACCGCGACGGACCGGCCTCCTCACCGAACTTTATTTACTACACACGAGTATAAAAAATCATTTTCTAACGTTCGGTGAAAGTGCAACGGGACGACGTAGCACGTTCCGCTCACTTCGACAGTACTCCCTCGTAGTTCGCCGCGAGCGGATACCGCCACCCGACGCCGAACGCCTTCGGCGACACTTTCAGCACGGGGGCGGCCTGAAAGCGCTTGTACTCGGCGCGATGGAGCATCGAAAGCACGCGCTCGACCGTCTCGCGGTCGTGGCCCGATTCGACCAGTTCGTCGGTCGTTTGCCCCTCGTCCACGTATCCCGCGAGAATCGAATCGAGTATCTCGTACGGCGGGAGGTCGTCCTCGTCCGTCTGGTCCGCTCGAAGCTCGGCGGAGGGCGGTTTCTCGATGACGCGCTCGGAATGGTTTCCTCATGCTCGTTCAGGTGTCTTGCGAGGTCGTAGACGAACGTTTTCGGACAGTCGGCGATGGGAGCGAGCGCTCCGCACATGTCGCCGTAGAGGGTGGTGTACCCACTGCGAGTTCGCTCCGGTTGCTCGTGGCGAGGAGGAGGCGACCCTGTTCGTTGGCGATTGCCATCAGCGTCGTCGCCCGGATTCGGGCCTGTACGTTCTCCTCCGTGACGCCCGGCGTTTCGTCGAGAATCGGCGTCAGTTCGCGCTCGAACGCTTCGAAGGTGTCCTCTATCGGGAGGTCGAGAAAGTCGATTCCGAGGTTTTCAGTGAGCTCGCGGGCGTCGATTTCGCTCGCGTCGCTGGTGTATCGGGTCGGCATGCCGACCCCGAGGACGTTCTCCGGGCCGAGCGCGTCGGCGGCCAGCGCGGCCGTTATCGAGGAGTCGATACCGCCGGAAAGCCCGACGACGACTTTCTCGAACCCCGTCTTGTGGACGTAATCCCGAATTCCGAGGGCGAGCGCCGACCGAATTTCGGCCGGACCCGTCGCGGGTTCGTCGGCGACGTCGTACGTCGCGGGTGACTCGACATCGAGCGGGACATCGTAGACTGCGAAATCCTCCTCGAAGGTGGCGAGTCGGCAGGCTATCGTCCCGTCGGGTGCGACGACGAACGACCGACCGTCGAAGACGAGTTCGTCGTTCGCTCCGACTTGGTTCACGAAGACGAGCCATTTGCCGTGGTCGTTCGCGTGTGCGCCGAACAGTCGCTCCCGAAACTCACCTTTCCCGCCGTAGAACGGACTCGCGGAGCAGTTCACGAGTAGGTCCGCCCCCGCGTCAACAAGGTCTTCGATGGGGTCCTCGTCGTACTCCGGCCGTTCCCACACGTCGGGTTCGTTCCACGCGTCCTCACAGATGCTCACGCCGAGTTCGATTCCGTCGGGAAGCGCGTGGACCGATTGCCGCGTCGCCGGTTGGAAGAATCTGTCCTCGTCGAACACGTCGTAGGTCGGGAGAAGTCGTTTTTCGGTTTGGCCGGTGACTTCGCCATCCCGACAGACCGCAACCGCGTTTTGTACTTCCTTCCCGTACGGCTCCGGATTTCGGGCGACGAACCCGACGAGGGCGGTGATGTCGGTCGTCTCCGCCGCGATTCGGTCGAGCGCGTCGCGTTGTGCGTCGACGAACGCTGTTCGTTTCACGAGGTCCTGTGGCGGGTAGCCGACTAGCGCGAGTTCCGAAAACACAACGAGGTCAGCGTTCGCTTCGCGTGCGCGGTGGATTCCGTCCACGATTTTTCGTTCGTTTCCCGCGATATCACCCACGGTGTAGTTCTGCTGTCCCAGTGCGACCCGAACTGTGCTCATCTCTCCCACTGTGTATCGAACGACGCCGAGCGGGAAAATCGTACTGTCGTGACCTACGTCGGCGAGGAACGCGGCTACCGACGACGGACGAGGCGTGATGAAGCGACCTCGCTCTCTCCCGGTTCGATTTTCCTCGCGTTCGCGGCAAAAGATAAAGGTACTCGCCGTTCTCGTTCTGGCATATCATGGCAAGAGATTTCGACGTGCCGTGGCTTCACCTCACGCCTGACGAAGAGGTACTGTGGGCCGGTCATCGAAGCGTCTATCTCGTCCTCCCGCCTATCGTTCTCGGTATCGTCCTCCTCTTGCTCGGTGCAGGAATCGCTGGAAGCGGCGTCTTCGGCGGGGTCAGTTGGGTCGGCATCCTCATCATTCCGGTCGGTTTCGCCATCGCCATTCCCCCGTTCGTTCGGTGGCGGAGCGAGTGGTTCGTCCTCACGACGGAAGAAGTGTATCACAAACGCGGCGTTTTCGCACAGGACGTCACGCAGATACGACTCGACCGAGTACGAAACACCGCCTTCTCACAGTCGCTTCTGGAGCGCATACTCGACTATGGGACGGTAACAATACACACGGCGGGCGTTACGACGGACAATCTAGTGTTCGAAAACGTTTCCAATCCGCAATCTATCAACGGGCTGTTGACTGAACAGCTAGATCGCGTCTCTCCTCGACGGTGAATTTCGGGGCGTCTGTTTTCGGTTTTCAGACTCCGAAACCGCAACATACGCGGTTTGAAACTATCTGAAACGGTGCACGACGAGTTTCTGTTTTTATTACCCCTCGAAGAGATGGCAAAATCGAGGACAGCGGAAAATGAGCCAAACTGACAGTGCATCTCTCTGGACAGGTCCCCAAGAATTCGAGGGTTCGTTGAAAGCCCTCTTAGATGCGGCCCGCCGCCGTGGCGTCGCCTTCGACCGTTCGTGGGCGTTTCGCCGCGACGACGACCATCCCGACCTCATGGTCGAAGTGACGCGACTCGTGACCGACTCCGACACCACGCATTCCTGTGACGAATACGCCCCGACGATGGGGGAAACGGAGTTCGAAACCGAACTGTCATCCCTCCTCCGTAGTGCCTCTCGGTCGGGTATCGGCTTCGACCGTGCGTGGACGTTCCGTTGTGCCGATGGTATCGACCTGATGGTCGAAATCACGCGACTCGCCAAACGATAAGAACAGTCCTCCTCCAAACGGCTCACCCTGACGCCGCTCTCCCTGGCGCCTTTTCACACCGCTTCGACGTCCTGTAGCTTGCCGAGCGGCTGTCGCTCTTCCGCCACTGGCTTGAGTCGGTCTACTTGCGGGTCGAGCCATCCACCGGCCCACTGGGTTTCGACGCGAAGATAGTCCCCGGCAAACGTTTTCACGAGGATGGTGAATCGGTCGTTCGTTCGGTCGATGTCGTGAACGTGACAATCGATATCGACATCTGCGACGGTAACGCGGAGGGGGTCTTCGATTTCGAGGCCGACAAACGAATCAACCAAGTCGGAAACCTCGTGGCGGCTTTCGGTCGCACTCATTACACCTCCCTTTTTTCTCTAGACGCAAAAAGGGGGAATACGGTTTCACACCGTTCTATTCGTTACCCGACAGCAGAAAAATCGCCTCTTTCTTGCGATTTCAGTTATTTTATGTTGAGGTGATGCCAATATATATGACCCTATATAAAGAATGGAAACACGAAGGTCAACACCTTTCCCCTGTTCTCCGAAATGAGTTGATAGAGATGATTCGGGTGTGCCACGACGCAAGCGAGGGATATCTATGAGTCAGGTCGCCAGTCACGTCGTCAAGGAGGCGGACGGATACCACGGCGCTATTCCGGTCTGTCTCGGCGATTATCGGCTTCTGCGGAACGTCTACGGTGCCATCGAGTGGTCGGATGGGAAGGAGTCGGTGTTCTGTCGCCGCGTCGGCGACGAGTGGCAAGCCCTCGTCGCCCGGGAAGGTGTCACGCGGACACTTCTCGCCGGACTCGGGTCGAAGAATCACGCGCTGTGGCTGCTCCGTGAATACATGGAGTTCGGCCGAACCTACGAGGGAACGGACGTCTGGTCGGAACTGCCATCCCGTGAGCAATCGAACCCGTTTCGTGACATTCTTTCGTCTGACCGCTCCCCGACGCGACTGTAGTCCCGACGTTAGTCCGTGAATAATTATACGCCTTCTAGCGGAAGGTACTGCTATGCAGGCAATCGTTCTGGCTGCGGGTGAGGGTACACGAATGCGACCGCTTTCCGCATCGTGTCCGAAACCCATGTTGCCGGTTGCAGAGGAACCACTCGTCGCACATACCGCGCGCGCCGCCGTCGAGGCGGGTGCGGACGAACTCGTCCTCGTCGTCGGGTACGAAGCTGACACGGTTCGGGAGTACTTCGGCGCGGAGTATGCCGGTATCCCGGTCAAATACTCGGTACAGGAAGAACAACGCGGGACCGCGGACGCGGTTCGTGCGGCACGCGAACACATCGACGGCCCGTTCGCCGTCCTCAACGGCGACAACCTCTATGACACCGCGGCCGTGAAACGACTCCTCTCGAACGGTCCGGGGGTCGGGACGTATCACGTCGAGGACCCCTCGAACTACGGCGTCATCTCGACGGACGGCCCGCGCGCGACGGGTATCGTCGAGAAACCGGACGACCCGCCGACGAACCTCGCCAACACGGGGGCCTACGTCTTCCCCGAGGAAGCGCGCGACTGGCTCGACGTGGGCGAAAGCGAACGCGGGGAGTTCGAAATCACGGACGTCGTGGAACGCGTCATCGAGGAGTACGACGTCACCGCCGTCGAAGTGGAGCGATGGCTCGACGTGGGTCGTCCGTGGGAACTGCTCGAAGCGAACGAGTGGAAACTCGACGAATTGGAACGCGACGTCCGCGGGGACGTGAGCGAGCGAGCCACGCTCGACAGGAACGTCGTCGTCGAGGAGGGTGCCACCGTCAAATCCGGCGTCGTCATCGAGGGACCGGCACTCATCCGCTCGGGCGCGTCCGTCGGGCCGAACGCCTACATCCGCGGGGCGACGCTCGTGGACGAGGATGCGAAAGTCGGCCACAGCGTCGAAGTCAAAAACAGCGTCCTGTCGCCCGGTGCGACGGTCGGCCATCTCTCGTACGTCGGGGATAGCGTCCTCGGCCGTGACGTGAACTTCGGTGCGGGGACGAACGTCGCCAACCTCCGCCACGACGGAGAGTCGGTAAAACACACCGTGAAGGGCGACCGCGTTTCGACGGGGCGACGGAAGTTCGGCGTCGTCGTCGGTGACGACGTGAAAACTGGTATCAACACCAGCCTCTATCCCGGCGTCTCCCTCTCTGAGGGGTCGATGACACACCCGAACGAGGAAGTCTCTCGCGACAAGTAGTACACCTGCTGCGCTTTTCGTTACGATTCGGTTTCAGTAGTCACTCGCATCGTTCGCGTCCGAGAGAACTGCGGTGGAGAAAAGGTGCCTAACGGACACTACCGCATTTCCTCACGAGCGCGGTTGGCTTCCACCGGGTCGTTGGCGCGACCTTTCTTCACTTCGGTCGCCGTCATACATTCGAAACACCCGTACACTTCGTTTCGGTTGTTCCCGAACACGCGGGTGAACTGCGGCGTCACGAACGAATCGCAATTGCGACACTGCGTATCGGCCATCGTGCTGTCGTCGGCGTTCCGGGAACCGCTCATGTCTATCGACATCGTTTCCGCCATCACAGGGTACCACCATTATTATCCAGGGATTAAGGAGATGAAACTGGGCGAAACAGTGTCGAAACCCTGTACTATTGAAGACATTTCCCGTTGCCTGTGCGTGGTTTTTTAGTATCTATTTAGCTATACGAATCCTCTTCGTGTGGTGACCGTGCACTGCTGGGTTTCGCGCCATCGAGGTACACAATGTTCCCCCGACCGACGCGCAATCGGTTGATGTCGCCCCGTTCTTCCATCCGGGAGAGCAGTCTGCTGACTTTCGACTTCGACCACCCGGTTTCGTCGACGATATCGACTTGTTTCATCCGTCCGCGGTTCTCGTTGAGCAGCTTGAGAACGAGTCCTTCGTCCGTGAGGATGTCGTCCTCCTCCTCGTCATCCGCCGGTTCGGTCGGTGGTGGTGGTGTTTCACCGGTAACCGGCGTCGATGCGTTTGCATTCGGTTCGTCGTTATCGTGGTTGTTTCGCCAGAAGGCTACCGCAGCACCGCCGATAGCGAATCCGAGGAGGCCGATAAGGAAGCATTGTAGCCCGGAGAATTCCCCCGATTTTTCCTGACCTCCACCCGTGGTCGCCGTGGACGACGTGGTGTCCGCCGTGCTCATCGGTTTCGGGTCCGTTCCGTCGTCTATCCCATCACCGTCGCTGTCCGCGTTCCTCGGGTTCGTCCCGACGAGGATCTCCTTTCCGTCGAGGAGACCGTCGCCGTCGCTGTCGTTGCTGATCGGGTTCGTCTTCCGTTTGTGTATCTCTTCCCCGTCGTTGATGCCGTCGCTGTCCATGTCGGGGTCGTTGAACGCGTCCTTCGGCCAATCATCCGTTCGTATTTTCGAGACCTCGAACTCGTTCGTCAGACCGTCCTGGTCGAGGTCACCCCCTTTCGTGATGACCGTCTGGTTGATACTGCGGCTGTCGAACGTGGGGACGTTGCTCCCGAAAGTCGGACGAAGGCGGAAGTAGAGCGTTCGATCGCCGGTTTTCGTCGCGTTGGATCCGTTGAGCGAGACGGTCGCTTTCGACCCGTTTCCGATCGTCGTGCTCTGACAGTCGAGTTCCTCCGGGTCGCTGCCGGGACGGTTATCGTACAGGCAGACCGAGTACTTTCCCTCGCTCGCGTTTATCTGATATGTGATATTGGCGGTGTATTTCTCTGATTGCCAGACGTACGTCACGCCGTTCGTTGTCGTGACGACGCCGTTACCGGTTCGATTTATCGAGATAATCCGTCCGGTATCTGCCTCGCTTTTCCCTCCGACTGACGCCGGAACCAACGCGCCACCGACGACGAGGAAAGCGACAAGGATAGCGCTGATAGACCACCAGTCACGGTTCCGGGGACCGAACATTTGTTTCGACTACGTAGTGGGGTGCTTAGTTCCTTTGGCATATAGTTCTGTGTCAGACAAATGTTAATCATATACATTTATATTTAATAATATAGGTATTAAAACAGACTATTCCGCGACGATCAGACCGGGGCCTGAACCTTACCGAAGTATGAACTGCATCGCGGAGATCATCGCGTAGAGACCGACGACGAACGCACCGAGAGCGTTGGTCGAGGCGGCGGAAATGAGCGGCGCGTTCAGCCACGCGGCCGCGAACGTTCCCGCGCTCAGTGCGGTCGCCCAACGATAGTAACTGAACCAGCGGTCGTCCTCCGATTCGATGTCGATATCGGTTTCCGACACGTCGGTGTCGGCGTCGGTGTCTTCAGTCGGTTCGAGATAGGGGTCGAACTTGTCAGCTAACTGGCCGCGTTCGACGATGCCACGGCTTTTGTTGTACTCGATGACCCCTTCTTCGTCGAGTTTCGGCAGGTGGGATTGGTACAGGGCGATGTACACGCGCTGGCGTTCGTCCGAGGCGAGCGCCTGCACGGTCGTGTCGTTCTCCCACGCGGCGACCTGTTCTGCCAAATCGCGCATCTCGACCGGCGTGTCGTGTTTTTTCAGGTATCGGAGTGCGTGTCGCCGACGTTGCGTCTGGAGGATGTGGAAGATCTTGTCCTTCGTCAGCGTGACCGGTTCATCCTCGTTCGGCAACGACGGGGCTTCAGAGAGAGTTTGCGTCGTAGCGCTCATGATTCTTCGATGGATTGCATACGGCGACACATCATAAATCAGACCGACTCTCTCGCTTTCTTGCGAGCCGTTGCATTCGGTTCACGTCTTGCGATTGTACGGTTTGAACAGAGTGAACTGAGCACGAATTTATGTTTCTTCGGAGGATGTTCACTAGATTCGAAAAGTGTGTGAGGGTGTCTATCTTTTTGTCACTGACTGAAAAATAGTCAGTGCCATGAACGATACGATTACTACCCCCGTCGTTTCCGTCGGTGACAGCATCCCCAACGGGCCAAAATTGAAGACGCTACCACCGAATAAGAGCGTCGAGAGTACCGAGAGCACCAGATAGTAGTGTGCGTATCGCGGTTGTGTCATCCGATGTTTGCTTTGACTCCCTTATAGAGGTTCAACAGCAGTCCCGGAAGCTGTCGTGGTTCCGGCCGACGCGACTGACGGAGGTATCGAAATCCCGTCCGGAACTGACCCTCGTCCAAATAGTGACGGGCGAGAATGTAATGATGTGCACCGGTCACGTCGATTCCCTGCTGCTCGAGCCGTTCGACTTCCTCGGAGAACGTCCGACGGAAGTGTTCGTCCGCTTTGGCGACCGAATCGGCCGGTGGCGACCCTGTTTCGTACCGGAGCAGCAGGGTCTCGTTCACACAGGCGAGCTTTCCGTGTTTGAGGACGCGGATGAGGAACTCCGGGTCCTGGAACCGGGAGAACGACTCATCGAACCCGTCGATTTCGCGGACGATATCGCTCTCGACGATGAGAGTCGAGCCCGCGCTCGTATGGAGGTCGTCGCTCAACGTCGGCCCGATGAGTTCCTTCCCACCTTCCGCACCCTCGGTCTTGTTCCGGCGTGAGATGAGTTGTGTCACGGCCTTCACCAACGGATTCTGCCCGTCGGGGTGGACGGTTTCCGCCTTGCAGTACGCGGCGACCCACTCGTCGGACCGCAGTTCGAGCGTGAGGACCTGCTTTTCGAGCTTCGTGGGGAGCCACACGTCGTCCGAGTCGAGAAACGCCATGTACTCTCCTTCCGCCCGTTCGATGCCGGTGTTTCGTGCGGCGCTCGCGCCCTGATTTTCTTCGTGTTGGACGAACTGGATTCGGTCGTCGTCGTAGGATGCAACGACCTCTTCGGTGTCGTCCTGCGAGGCGTCGTCCACGATGATAAGTTCCAAGTCCTCCAGCGTCTGTGAGAGGACGCTCTCGATAGTTCGAGGGATGGCGTCCGCGCGGTTGTACGTCGGCACGATGACGCTAACAGTCGGTGCCATTTGTTGCTCAATCGTGTGCGTTCTCCGTGCTTTATTATCGACTTGCTAATCGTGGAGGGCCACCGCGAGCAGGACGATTGCAACCAACAACAGCACCAGAGACGCCAGCGAGAGGCTCGACGGGCCGACGCCGCCCGAGAACGTCGCCGCCTCGACGGCGACGAGTGCGACCACACCGGTTCCCGCGACGTGAACGAGTTCGATTTCGTGCGTGTCCTGACCGCGACCGAGGTGTTCGCCGACGTTGATGGCGTGCTCGCCAGCATCCCACGCGACGACCGTCGCGGCACCGGCCAACAGGAGCGTCCCGAGCGTGACCGCGTTGAAGATACCGGATGCCAGCACACCGATGAAGACGAGCGCGGTACCCACCTTAACGAGTGCTCGGGAGCCCGTTCCGCGCGCCGGGACGAGCGTTGGCCCGGTGTGACCGCCCCGCACCGGGTTCCAACCAGCACTGTTCGCGCCCGAACGCCGCGAGGCCGACGAGATTTCGGTCGCGGTGAAGCGACGCGAGCAACTGCTCGGCCGCGGAGACGCTGTAGGCGACGGCGTGGGGTTCGTCCGTCGTCGCTCGGTAGGCGACCTGCCGCGCATCGACGAGGACGACGACCGTCGCGGCGTTTTCCTCGCGGTATTCGACGGTCGTCAGGGAGCCGGTTCGGGCGTAGCGGTTCCAGTCGATGCGGTGCATCGCGTCGCCAGCACGGTACTCCCGAGTCCGGTGGAATTCGATGCCGCTCCCGCCTTTCTGGGCGACGATACGGCCCACTTGGTCGAGCGTTTTGTCTCGGAGCGGTCCCTCGGCCCCGGTCGCGGTGCAGTCGAGTTCCGTATCCGCGGCCACGGTGGTCTCGGCTTCCCGCGCGCCGCTCAAATCGCGGGCGACGACGGTTGCGGGTTCGAACGGGTGTTTGCCGTGTTTGGCCTGTATTCGGTAGGAAAAACGCACCGAGCGGCCGGGCCAGAAGACGGCACCGTTTCGCGGGGACCCGCCGGAAACGGAGAGCAGCGCGGGCACGCCGTCCACGATTCGGACGTCGGGGAGGAACCCGCCCTCGTTCGTCACCGTGACCGTGACCGTCACTTCGTCACCGGGTCGCGGCGTGCTGTTGCTCAGGCGCCGTTCAAGTCGGAGCTTCGGCTCCGGGTCGGCAACCACACGCGGATAGGCGGCAAAGACGACGCCGACGACGGCGAGCAGGAGCATCGACGGTCTATCGACCGCCAGACCGACCGCGCCCGCGGCGAGCGAAAGCGCGATGACGCCCCGCCATCGGTGCGTTTCGGTCACAGCTCTTCACCCCTGTCGGCGATTTCCGCAGCGGTTCGGTGGGCGCAGTGTTGGTGCCACGTCCGGCCGGTAAGCAGGGACGAGACGCGGCGGCCCGCGCTCGAATTGGACACGTCGGAGATGCTGAGATACGCGGCGGCGGTCGAGTCGTCGGTCCACTTCCCCGTTTCGACGAGGCGTTTCGCCTCGTTCCGAGAGCAGTTCTCGGCGCGCATGACCGTTTCCATCGCCGTCGTTCGAAGGCGCTCCTCGACGGCACGCCGTCGCTTTCGACCGACGACCGGAAGCCGATAGCGCCACGACCCGACGGTTTCGTCAAAATCGTGTCCGGCGGGCGGAACGGTGACGGGACGCTCGGGTGCGGGCATGTCGGCTTGAACGAGGTTACCGTCCCTCCCCGACGTGAGGACCGGTATCGCCACGAGGAGGCCGACCCCGCCGATGGCGACGACGAGCAGGTAGTCGTTGCCGAGCGCGGTGACGAGCGAGCGAACCGGCACCGCGTTCGCCCCGCCAGCGACCGCGAGGACGAGCGCGACGGTGCCAGCGAGCCCGAGCGTGACGCGACGACCCTTCATGTTTCACTCCCGAGTCTGTCGCTACCGTGATGGATTCTGTCGAGTCGGTCGTCGGTGATCGGTTCGCCACCGTAGCGGACCTCCTCGAACGTCCGCGTCAGCGTTCGAACGGCGTCCTCGTCGCCACCGGCATCTATCGCCTCCCGCGCACACTCCCCCGGGGTCTTAGTGTGCGGACGGTCCACCCCGAACCGTTCGACCATCGACCACCACGCCCGTTCGATTTCGTTCGACGGGTCGGGCGTCGGCGCTGGTGGCGACGCCGGGCCGTTACTGGACGTCGTTTCTGTCGCTGAATCGTCGAACAAGTGGTCGCGGAACCGGACGCCGACCGCGACACCCCCGACGAGCACGGCGACCGGAACGACCCAAACGAGGACGCGCATGAGCTTTCGGAGCAGTGCGAGGAGGTCTTCGAGAAAGTCGAACTGCTTCCACGAGGCCTTCGACTTCGACTGCTGTTTCTGCGTGTTCGTGCTGGATTGCTTTTGCTGCTGTTGGCTCGCCTGTTGGTTCGCCTGCTGCTTTTTCGACCGCGATGACGCCGGTGACCCCTTCGACTGCGCTTCCCGCTTCAACTCGCCCGCGTCGTTCGGGTTGATGGGAAGCGACTTGTAGTTGATATCGATAACGTCGTCGGGTTTGGTGTGGACCGACGTGCCGAGCGTCGAAGCGGAGGTCCCGATAGCGAAGATACAGCACAGCGCGATACCCGCCGCGAGGAGCCTATCCGTATTCATACCGAACCCCTCCACACGCTCAATGAGCCAGTTCCACCGGTAACATGAATAGAGTATCACATCTTTGCGGGTTAATTATAGACCTCGTAAACACTCGGTAGGGGGAACAGAACGACCGACAAGGGATGGTTCCGGTCTGTTGCAATCCGACGTTTTCAGAGCAACACCTCCGCGCTTAGTCACCCGATAATAAACATCGACGGATGCCTTCCACCACGTATGTCGAGCGACACGCGTGCGCAAGCCGTCGAACCGCCGGATTCCGGGGATGTTCCCAGGAATCACGACTTGGATGCTCTGGCGGACAAGAACTTGCTCATCGTCTCACACAGCTACAACCACTTCGTCAAGGGCCAGGTCGACGTCCTCGCCGACTACTTCTCGGAGGTGTACGTCCTCGTCCGCTACAATCGGTTCGCCGATATCTCCCGCTATCTGCCGGTCGATTACGCCAAGCCGTTCAGCAAGGACGCGAAGATAAACGAAGAAGACAAACCGGACAACGTTACCGTCATCAGCACGCCGTTGCTCTATCTCCCGCTCGACCTCCACCGTCGGTTCCTCGGCGACCAACACGCTCGAAAGGTGAAGAAACTCCTCGACGACGTGCCCGTCGAATTCGACGTGATTCACGCCCACCTGACGTGGACCGCCGGATACGTCGCACGCGTCCTCCAGCGCGACCTCGGGATTCCGTTCGTCCTCACGGTCCACGAGAATCACGACCTGTTCATGGACCAACTCGAATCCTCGAACGACAAAATCGACCGAACGTGGACCGCCGCCGACGCCATCGTTCGCGTCAATCGGCAGGACCAAGACACGCTTCGGCGGTTCAACG
The DNA here is from genome assembly GCF_001723155.1 of Haladaptatus sp. W1. NCBI lineage: Archaea > Methanobacteriati > Methanobacteriota > Halobacteria > Halobacteriales > Haladaptataceae > Haladaptatus > Haladaptatus sp. W1. The sequence continues at coordinate 27,403 of NZ_MEIH01000249.1, read as the reverse complement.
ACGACGTGTTCTACATCCCGAACGGGTTCAGTCAGGACCGCCTTCGGCGCATTCCACAGGCCGACGCGAAGAAGAAACTCGGCATCGCGGACGACACGAACCTGCTCTTCGCGCTGGGACATCTCAAGGAACGCAAGGGGTTCCACCACCTCATCGACGTGATGCCTGAGATTATCGAACGGGAGGGCGACGTCGTTTGCGCCATCGGCGGTCACGGCGGAATGCGCTCGGAACTCGAAGAGCAGATCGAGGAATTGGGATTGGAGAACGACGTTCGGCTGCTGGGGTACGTCTCGAACGACGACCTCCGGTACTGGATGAGCGCCTGTGACGCGTTCGTGCTTCCGAGTTACAGCGAAAGCTTCGGCCTCGTGCAGTTAGAAGCCATGGCGTGCGGATCGCCCGTCGTCTCCACAATAAACGGCGGGAGCGAAGAGGTCGTCACCTCCGAGGACCACGGGTTCCTCGTCGATAGCCCGGAGGACCACGACGCGCTTTCGGACGCCGTGGTGCGCGCCCTTCGAAAGGACTGGGACCGCGACGGAATCGAGGCGCACGCCGAACAGTTCACGTGGGAACGCGTCTGCGTGGATATCGCACACCTTCACGCGGACGTGTTGAATTTGTAGTACTGTTGAATTTAGAGCACTATTCCATTCGGATACGGAATCGTTCCGTAGCCGAACCGCGGTCTCTCCGTTCTTTTGTCGTCCCCCAATTCGAGACATGAGTTGTCACACGTCGATTACTTAAAGAATGGAACTACTAAGCCACAGACTTTGGCCGAAAGATACTAGTGAATAATATTGTTGACCGTCAGGGCTGCCAACGCACCGGGTATCCGGTAAATCGGGGTTGTGTTCCTCTCTCACGACGGTTGTCAGGAAACTCTGGGATTCAGAATGATTCATCAAAGCGACACACACGACACTAACGATTCGAAATCATCTATCGGAGCGACGCGCCGAACGTTCTTGAAAGGGGTAACCGCCGCGGGAGTATGTGCCATAGGGACGCAAACGATGTCCGGGACGGCGAGCGCCGAAATTCCGTACGCGAGCGACTACGGGACGGTCGTCAACATGGTCGACGACGCGGGTGCGGACCCGAACGAGGGCGATTCCATCACGCCGCTGCTTCGGGAGTACGCCGACGATGACACGCTTCTGTATCTTCCCGGTGGTCGATACTACATGGACGAACAGTTCCGCTTCACCGGCTTCAACAACTTCGGCATCATCGGCGAGGACGACACGACCATCGTTCCGGCCGACTACTACGATTTCGACGACGGCGGCGACTGGAACTACCGCCTCTTCCGTCTCGGCATCGCCTACAGCCCGGGTCGTGACCTCCGATTCCAGAACATCACCGTGGACCAAACGGCGGACGACACCGGGGTCCGCGTCATCGAAACCGCGATGGACGACGGTCTCATCGTCCGGGACGTTACCATCAACGGCCAGCACGACAGCGGGACGTGGGGGCCGGGGCGGTTCGTCATCACCGATTCCAGCGGCGGGGGACTCGTCGATAACTTCAGCGCGGCGGACGGCGGCGCGTGGAGCGGAAATACGCCGGGCGACCAACTGTGGCGCGGTCCGACGGGTATCATCTGCAACCGCTACAACAAGGGGAGCATCACGTTCAAGGACTGCGAATTGGGTCGATTCCCGGACAACGGTCTCTACGCCGCCAACGGGTCGGGTCAGATAATCGTTGACGGCGGCTACTACGAGAACAGCCAAACGGCGAGCATCCGAATCGGCGGGCGCGATAGCATCGTCAAGAACGCGACGGTCTCGGTAAACGAGAGCAGCGGCCACGGTAACCAACATGCCATCCGCACGGAGAACGGGGACTACATACGAATAATCGACTGTGACGTCGACGTTTCGGACCCGAACGGTGACGCCATCAAGTCGATGAACGTCGGTCTGTTGTTCGTGGACGGGTTGAACGTTAAAACATCAGGGAACGACGTCTGTCACGCGCTCCGATTGCAGGACGACACGCGCCAATCGCGTATCAAGAACTCCACGTTCACTCACGAAGCGTCCGGCGGCTTCTCGCTCTGGATTCAGGACGTCGAGGACAGCCGTTTCGTCGGAAACGGCGGCGACGAAAGTGCGCGGGCGGCCGTCCGATGCGACCGGGACGAGTGTAACTTCCGGGACCTCTACGTCAAGCAGTTGGGTTCATCCCGCCGTCGAGCGTTGGTCAACACCGGGGAAGACAACTTGGTCTACAAAGGGGAGTTCCGTTCCAAGGAGTACCCCATCATCGACCACGGCGTCAGCTCGTGGATAGAAGGGGTTTATGCGAACTCGGAGCGTGACCTTCCGGGACTTCGACTGACCGAATCGGCGAGCGATACGTACGTCAAAAAGAGCCACATCGTGGACGGAATCCGCGACGATAGCAACGAGGTAAGCGGCTGGGGGAACGACTTTAGCGCCTAATTCGGGCGGGAGCGGGCTTAAGGGACGGATAATAATATAGACACGAATCCTGTGCTCCGGTACATGAACATCACGGAGACGATTCGGCGTGTCCGACGTGGCATCAAGGAGCCACATCTCGTTACTCGGGAGCTGAATAAGCACTACTATAAGCGTAAAGAGCCGGGTCCCGACGCCGTCGAATTTTTCGACGAGGACTGGGACAACCTCATTATTCTCGACGCCTGCCGCTACGATACCTTCAAAAAGTGCAACACGCTTCCTGGAGAGCTTCAGTCACGGCAAACCAAATCGAGTTCGACGCCGGACTTTCTCGCCACGTATTTCGACGGTGCCGACCTCCGCGATACCGTCTACGTGACCGCGAATCCCCAACTCTACCGGAAGCGCGACCGGATAGACGTACAACTCCACGACGTTATCAACATCTGGCAGGACGAGGGCTGGGACGACGAGTTCCGAACCGTCCGCCCCGAAACGGTCGTCGATGTCGCGAAGGACGCCGCCGAGCAGTACCCGGACAAGCGATTGGTCGTCCACTTCATCCAACCCCACTATCCGTTCATCGGACCGACGGGGAAAGAACACCTCGACCTCGACTCGCTCGACTTCTGGAACCGCGTGATGGCCGGGGAAGTGGACGTTCCGGTCAGCGTTCTCTACAAGGCCTACGAGGAGAACGTCGAGATGGTGCTCCCCCACGTCGAGGAACTGCTCTCGACGCTCCAGGGCAAGAGCGTCGTGACGGCGGACCACGGCGAAGCGTTCGGCGAACGCGCGCGGCCGATTCCGATGGCGGAGTACGGCCATCCGAACGGCATCTACATCCCACAACTGACGACGGTCCCGTGGCTCGTCCACCAGAACGGTGTACGGCGGAGCATCACCGAGGGTGACGAGGGTGAACACATGGAGGAGGACGTGTCGGTCGACGTCGAGCAGCGATTACAGGACCTCGGATACGCGTAAAACCGTCTCTATCCGATTCATAATAAAGTCCCTTTAGCAACACTGTGATGATAGATACTGGAATGACGAGCACTGCATCGAGGGGTCTTTCGTGCAACGAAGCATTCTAAGCGGCGTCCTTTCGGTCGCCGGGACGAAAGTCCTCACACTCGTCATCGGTATTATGACGACTCCGATACTGTATCGGTTACTCGGACCCACCGGTATCGGCGTCTACACCACCGTTCTATCGGTGTTCTCCCTGTTCATGATACTCGTCAGCTCCGGCATCTCCGACGGCGTTCGGAAGTTCATCGCCGAGGAGCACGAGATGGACTGCTGGGAGGAGTACGTCGTCGGCTTTTACTTCCGACTCGCGCTCGTGCTCGCGGTCGCGGGAGCGATACTGCTCGCGCTTGCGACGTGGACCGGGGTCGTCGCGTGGATTTTCGGCCCGGAGTACGAGTTGTACTTCTACCTCCTCACGGTGATGACGATAGCGAGCCAGTTCCAAGCGTACGCCCGTCGGACGCTGATGGGGTTCGGTTTGGAGCGATACTCGGAACCCCTGAAGGTCGTCCAGCGAGTGACGTTCATCGTCGTCGCCCTGCCGCTGGTCTACTACATGCGAAACCGAGGAATGCTCGAAATCGCGGTTCTCGGCGCGTTAGCCGGGAAAATAGCCGCGGCGGCCATGGTAGCGGTCATCGGGTTCGCGCTCATCATAAAGCGGACGTCGCTCCGTAGTTTCCTTCGGTCGACGCCGGAGGACTTCCCGCGGCGCCGGATGCTCGCGTTCAACTCGCTGTCCATCGTGCTCATCCTGCTCCTCATGTCGCTGTACCACGTCGACATCCTGATGCTCCAGCTGATGTCGGGGAGCAACGAACAGGTCGGATACTACCGCGCGGCGCTGAAACTCGCGGAGTTCCTGTGGTTCATTCCGATGGCGCTCCAGACGGTGTTCGTCCACTCCACGTCCGAACTGTGGTCGAACGGGAAGACCGAACGCATTTCGAAGTTGTCGGCGCGGACGACCCGCTACACGTTCCTCCTGACCGGCGTGATGGGGCTGGGTCTGGCGGCGCTCGCGAACATCGCCGTCCCGGTCTACTTCAGTGCGAAGTACCTGCCCGCGGTGACGCCACTGCTCTTGCTGTTGCCGGGGTCGCTCGGGTTCGCGGTCGCCCGACCCATCCTCGCCATCTCGCAAGGGAAGGGCGACCTGAAATACCCGATTATCGCCACGGGGACGGCGGCGGGCATAAACTTCGTCCTGAATTTCCTGCTCATTCCACGGTACGGGATGCAGGGAGCAGCCGTTTCGACGAGTATCGGCTACGGTTCGATGTTCGTCTTCCACCTCTGGAGCGCCCGAAAGGTCGGCTTCGACCCCCTATCGGACGCCCGCCTGGGACGGATTTTGGGGACGACGATACTGTCGGCACCCCCCATCTTCGTTCTCGCGCGAGTGCTCGACGTTCGCCCCCTCATCGCGGGGTTCCACGTCCCGTTGGCGCTCGCCCTCGTCCCACCGCTCGGACTGGGCGTCTTCACGTTCTTCGCGTTCGCGACGGGAGCCCTCGGTTTCGGAGAGGTCTTCGCTACGCTCTCGTCGTTCCCCGAACCGCTCAGCTCGCGGGCCGAAACACTACAGACCAAAGTGAGAGAAAACACGATGTCATCCGACTCGATACAGAAACTGATGGTCGTCACCGGCATTCTGCTGTTCGTCTCGGGGATCGGGTACGCGTTCCTCGACCCCGGAATCGGCGGAATCGGCGGAGTCGGCGGTGCGAACCAAGGATCGTCCATAAACAATACGCAGACGGTCGCGGGAACGACGGTGGCCGAGACGACGCACGGTACGACGCCGACGAAATCGACGACCGAACAGAAGACGACGCAAGCGAAATCCACCACGGAGAAGACGAGTACGTCGCCGTCGACGACGACAACGGATACCAATCCGCCACCATCCACGACGTCCGATACGAATCCACCGCCGTCCACGACGACGACCACATCGCCGCCCACGACCACGACTACGAGCGGTACGACCACCACCACGACTACCACCAGCACGACAACGACAACCACGACTACCACCGGTACGACGACAACGACGAGTGGCGCGAGTACGACGTCACAGTCGTCCACGACGACCACGGGGTCGACGGCGGGCACCACATCGTCACCGACGGACACAACGTCATCGACGACGAGTAGCAGTTCCACGTCGAATACGACGACGAATTCGTCGTCGTGGTGGTGAGCGACGATACGAACGACGATTTTAACCAGAACGCGGACTGGAACCGCGGGAACGGTAGTTCTGGATGAGCACTGAACGGGAGCGAAAGGGGACCGACGGTGCTGTTTTTGCTTTCGGACTGAACGAGGCAGCCTGACCGCCGTACTCGATCGGTTCGAGAGCCGAGAGACGCGAGCGAGACAGGCATTTAGCTCCGAGCGAGGAGCATGGGCGTCCAAGCGGCGCGGTCGTCGCGGGCGATGTGCGCGACGTGGAAGGAACGGGAACGAACGAGCGACGGAGAGACGCGTCTCACGGATGCGTCACGGACGACGGCGAGATGAAAAGCGAACGACCGTTGGTTCAGCGGGTCGAAACGCGGGCGGGAAAATTCCGACCCGCGGCTAAAAGAGACGCACGATAGTCGTGCGGGGACGGGCGGAGAAAGCGAATGACAGGCGTCGAAGGGGCTTAGATGAGCATTCCCTTCTCTTCCAGGTCCGAGATGGTGACCACTTCGACGTTCTTGTTTTTGATGTACTTCAGGATGTTCTCGAATCGCTTCTCGGGAACGCCGTTTTCCCCGCCGATCTTGTGGAACAGGAGCGGCGAGAGCTGTTTGTACTTGGCGGCGTGGTCGATCTTCTGTTTGATGTTCTTGAGGTCACCCTGACCGTACATCCGCGAGATGATGGTGTTCTTCTGAATCGCCGGGAGCGCGTTCGGCGACGCGCCGAACGAGAGCGTCAGGTCGAAGTGCTTCTGCGCGAGGTCAAACGTGTTCGGCCCGACGACGTTCTTCGGGACGGCCATGTACTTGTGACCGTCGTAGCCGTACTTCTTGAGCCACTGCTGGCACTCCTTCATGAGCTTTTCCTGCTCTTTTTTCGGCCGCTTGTCCATCGGTGTCGCCTGCGTGTTGGGATGGCAGATCATGTCCCAACCGTCGTTTACCATTTCGTTCATCTGGGTCCGGTTGAGGAACCCGTCGTCGAAGACGGCATCCGAGATGATGGCGTCGACGCCGGAGAAGCCGTACTTTTTCATGGTTTTGTACGCCTTCGTGTACTGCGATTCGAGACCGTCGTCGAACGTGAGCATCACCATCCCCTTGTCGGGGGCGGGGACGGTTTTCAGGTCGTCCACGTAGAACTCGATGGGTTTCTGGGTATTGGGGTCCGTCGAACGACCGATGATGCGGACTTCGTAAACCTTCGAGAGGTCGATCTTCTTCGGGTCCATCTCGCTGGTGACGCCGAGGTTGACGCGAACCCACTTGCCCTTCGGCCCGTAGAGCGTCCGTTTCATCTCGACGATGTGGCCGCGGTCAGGCGCGTACAGCTGCACGGCGATCTTCACGAAGTCGTGTGACGTGCACTTGAACGCGAGGGAGAGGTTTTTGCCGCTGAAGTCGGCGGGATTGTCACCGAAGTTGACGCGGTGAATCATTCCCTGCTTGGTCTGCTTGCTGCCGACGATGTGGGCGGACTGTGACCCTTCGTATTTCACCTTCGTGCTCTTCTTGAGGCTTCCCTGCCCGTCGACGGCGCTCCACGGGCCGAGCTTTTCGAAGCCCTCGAAGGTCTGCGGACCGGCGGGAGCGTCGTTACCACCCTCGGTCGTGGTTCCCTCGCCGCCGGTGTTCGTCCCGTCGCCCTTGCCGTTAGTGCTACTCGTCGTGGAGGAGTTATCGCTATCGTTGCCGATAACACCGGAACAACCGGCGAGACCAGCGGTACCGGCTGCGCCGACGGTCGTCAGAAACGTGCGTCGTGTCTGTCGTCTCATCGCTACCCTATCCAAACAGACATAGGTATTTTCTTATATGGCGCTTAAGGGCGCAATGTCAATGATTGTGCATGTGGGAAATCCGGGTACGAAACACCGTTTGCAACGTTTCCAACAGCGGGAAAACACAGAGGGACTGAACTAGGCACCAGATAATTAATATGAGGGATTTGTTTGGGTGTTTTGATGGCGTCAGACAGGCAAAATCGAAGCATTACGAGTCGAAGAACATATCTCAAGCTCACCGGAGCAATCGCGGCGACGACCGCTGTCATGGGGTCTGCTTCTGCGAGCAAATCGGATTACGAAGACCAGTACGATACGGTCATTGACATAACGGACGTCGGGGCGGACAACGACGGAAACGAGTCTATCACACCCGTTCTTCAGGAACACGCGGACGACGATACGCTCCTCTATTTCCCATCCGGACGGTATTACATGGACAACCAGTTCCGTTTCACCGGCTTCGACAACTTCGGGATGGCCGGGGACGACGCGGAACTCGTCCCCGCGAGCTACCACGACTTCGACGACGACGGCGACGGAAACTACCGACTCTTCCGAATGGGCGTGGACTACGACCCCGGAACGGACCTTCGAATCGAGGGCTTCACCGTGGACCAGACGGCGGATGACACCGGCATCCGCGTCATCGAGGCCGCCATCGACGACGGCCTCATCGTTCGGGACATCGAAATCCTCGGCCAGCACGACAGCGGGACGTGGGGACCGGGGCGGTTCGTTATCACCGATTCCGACGGCGAAGGACTCGTCGAACGGTTCCACGCGCCCGACGGCGCCGCGTGGGAAGGAAACACGCCGAGCGATTCGCTGTGGCGCGGTCCGACCGGAATCCTCTCGAATCACAACAAAGGGACGCTCACTTTCCGCGATTGCATCCTCGGCAGCTTCCCGGACAACGGCCTGTACGCCGCACACGGTTCCGGCTCGATTCAGATCGAGGGGGCCGCTTCCAGAACAGCACGGGCGCAAACGTACGACTCGGAGGGCACGACAGCTACATCAAGGACGCGACGATCATCGTGGACAAGGAGAACCCGCACGGGATTTCCCAGCGCGGCCTCCGCATGGAAGACGGGAGCCTCCTCGTCGCGCAGAACGTCGATTTCCAGACGAACGTCTCGGACAGCCCGGCGATCTGGATTACCGCAGGTGCAAACTACAACTACGTCGATAACTGTACCGTCGCGGTTCATACCGACGACCCGTGTACGGGAATCTCGATTCGAGGATCGGGCGGACGGACCCGTATCAAGCACACGCACGTGGAGCACGAGACCGGCGGCGGCCCGGTCATCAAGATCCGCGATGGCGACGAACCCGTTTACCTCGAAGACGTTACGATCAGCGGCGAATCGCCCACCGAGGGGACCCGAAGCGCCATCCAGAACTACCGTGACGACTGTGAGTTCCGCGGCGTAAACGTCGATTACGGCGGTGGCTGGGGCCGACGTGCGCTGACGAACACCGGAGACAACTGCCTCATCTACGAGGGAGATTACGTTTCGGAAGACCGTCCGATAACGGACAAAGGTACGGGAACCTGGATAGAAGGCGTCTCCGCTCGGTCGCGGCGCGGCGACGTCGGCCTGTTGCTCAAATCCGAGGCCGAGGACGTCTACGTCAAGAAGTGCAACCTCGAAAACGGCATCGAGGACAACAGCGCCGACGGATACGACGGCTGGGGCAACGAGTTCTAACGACCGCCCGCTCTCCGCTCTCACTTCGGCTCGGTCCCTCGGGAGTTTACCGCGCGGATATGGTACGCGTCCGAGCGCTCGCTGAGGCGTTCGACGTCGAAACCGTGTTCGCGGAGATACGCTTCGATTTCCGCTGTCGAGGTGTCGTACTGTTCGCTCAACTCGTGGTGAAGTTCCGCGTAGACGACGCGAACGTCGGATAGGATATCGTCGAATCCACGGAGAACTTGGAGTTCGGCACCTTCGACGTCTATTTTGAGGATATCCGGTGCGGGGTACCGTCCCGTCTCGACCAGCGTTTTCCCTTGAAACACGTCGATTTCGAGCTCGCCATCGACCGAAAGGGCGTGTTTTCCCTCGCCGTAGTTTCGGCTCTCAACGGCGAGTGAGCCCGCACCGTCCTCGTCCGAGAGGGCGAACTCGGCGATATCCCATCGGCTGACGGGAACGTTTGCAGAGAGGTTGTGTCGAAGTCGAATCGCATTCGTCGGCATCGGTTCGAACGCGACGACCACGCCGCTATCGAGCCGTTTCCCGACGAAACAGGTGTGTGTCCCGATGTTGGCGCCGATGTCGTACACCACGTCCGATTCGCGGACATCGTTCAGCAACGACTCGATGACGGGTTGTTCGCCGACGAGCGATGTCACGCGGGAATATTCGGTCCGAGAGTCGGTGGCGAATTCGACGGTATATCCCCCGACGGTCACGGGGACGGACCAGAGATGCAGTGCCAGTTTGGCGTGCCAGTAGAGTGTCGCAATTGCTGGCGAGATACCCGCCTGTTTACAGAGATTCCACAGGCGGCTTTGGGCGGCCCATCGCTCCAAATCACGCATACAAAGCACAATCGGAGGTCGACTGATAAATATATATCATCGATAAGCGGGAGAACGGAGGCGAACGGCTCGACTTAGCAGCCCCATAACAAAGGTCGCAAAGAGTATCTGTTTCGATGAGCACCGGTTGCCGACACACGGCGTACGAGAGGAATCCAAAATCACACCGATGAACGCGTTGTTTCTTCCGAACCACGACGACAATCCGTACCAACTGCTGCTGGCGGATGCGCTCGAATCACACGGCGTCTCCGTCTCGCGTGGGAGTGCTAGCGGCCTCGCTCCCGTTCTCTCTGGAGTCGCACGAAACGACCCGGACGTGTTGCATTTCCACTGGCTCCACCAGTTCGTAATCGGGCGAACGCGAACGCGGAGCTATGTAGCCGCGGTCCGCTTCGCCTTCGAAGTGCTGATTTCGAAGTTGCTCGGCATCTCCATCGTCTGGACGGTTCACAACGTTCTTCAGCACGAGCGGCACTTCCCGCGATTCGAACGGCGCGTGCGCGCGCTGTTCGCCCGGCAATGTGACGAGATAATCGTCCACAGTCCGGCCGCACGCGACCGTGTGATGAGCACGTACGACCTCCCGGACGAACACGAGGAGCGAATCACGGTCGTCTCTCACGGGAACTACGTCGGGAGTTACGAAAACGAGGTCAGCCGAGCCGAAGCCCGCGAGCACTTCGGATTCGGCGACGACGAGATGGTGTACCTCTTTTTCGGGAACGTGCGGTCGTACAAGAACGTCCCGAAACTGGTGGAGACGTTCCGCACCATCGACGACGAGGATGCTCGTCTCGTCATCGCCGGAAATCCGCCGAACGACCGCAAGGAGAGCGCGAAACTCGCGCGGGGATGCCGGGCCGACGACCGCGTTCGAACCGACTTTACCTACATCCCCGACGACGAGATTCAGCTGTACATGAACGCAGCGGATGCGGTCGTCCTGCCGTTTACACGCGTTCTCACGTCCGGGAGCGTCATCCTCGCCATGTCGTTCGGAAAGCCGGTCATCGCGCCGCGACTCGGCTGTCTACCCGACGTTCTCGGGCCGAAAACCGAACTGCTGTACGACCCTGACGACCCGAGCGGCCTTCGGACGGCGATGAAACGCGCACCGACGCTCGACCTCGACGAAATCGGACGGCAAACGCGCGAGCGCGCGATGTCGTTCGACTGGGATGTCGTCGGCGAACGGACGGCAGCGGTGTATCGGTCGGCGACCGACGACCGGCCGGTCGAGACGCGGTTGCCCGGAAGCGATGCGTACGACGCGACGGTACGCGATTCGGCGGAAGCGGTCACCGACGGCGGCACGGACGATGCGTCGGACGGCGAAACCGTGGATGTGACGGCTGGACCGAGCGCGAACGGGCGGAACACGAGGGAGGAGAGACGATGAGCGGACGGTCGCCAATCGAACTGCTTCGATGGGTGAAAGCGACGTTGACGCCGGGTGACGACATCTCGGGTCGTGCGGTGACGAGCGGTATCTGGGCGTCGATGGCGAACGTCATTGGACGCGGCCTGCAACTGGTCAAACTCGTCGTGCTCGCCAACATTCTGACTCCGGTGCAGTTCGGGTTGGTCGCATACGCGCTGTTGACGTTGGCGGCGATGCGCCGCTTTTCGAACCTCGGCATCAAGCAGGCCCTCATTCAGAAAGAGGAGGACAACATCAACGAGTACCTCGACACCGCGTGGACGCTATCGGCGGTTCGCGGGGCGATACTGGCCTCCATCGGGTTCCTCGCGGCACCGTACATCGCGCGGGACTTCTTCGGCGCGCAACCGCCAGCGACGCAGGTGATTCAGGTGATGTCGTTGGTACCGTTGATAACCGGGATTCAGAACCCCGGCATCGTCTACTTCCGCAAGGATTTGGACTACGACAAGCAGTTCGTCTACCTCGTCGGCAAAGCGGTCGCCGCGGTGAGCGTGACCATCGGGTTGGCGTTGCTCTGGGGCAACGTGTGGTCGCTCGTGGTCGGCGACATCGCGGGCGTAGTGGTGGCGACGTCGCTGTCGTACGTCCTCCACGGATACCGCCCGTGGCCGAGCATCGATATGGACCAGACGCGGGAACTCGTGGGATACGGAAAGTGGATTACGGCATCGGGAATCATCGTCTTCCTCATCACGGAAGGGGACGACGTGTTCGTCGGATGGTTGCTCGGCAGCGCCGCTATCGGCCTCTATCAGTACTCGTACAAGGTGTCGAACGCCCCGGCGACCGAGGTGACGAAGGTGCTGACGAGCGTCATCTTCCCGACGTACTCGAAGTTACAGAACGACGCCGCGAACCTCCGCCGCGCGTTCTTCAAGACGGTGCAACTGACCACGTTCATCTCGATTCCGTTGGCGGCAGGCATCGTGGCGGTCGCGCCCGCGTTCGTTCACGCGTTCCTCGGTCCGGAGTGGGTGCCGGCGATTCCCATCATGCAGTTGCTCGCGGTGTGGGGGCTGCTCCGGTCCATCGGAGCGACGACCGGGCCGCTATTCCAAGCGGTCGGCAAACCCGACCTCGCCACCAAGATACAGGTCGGAAAGCTCGCCATCATCCTGTTGACCATCTACCCGGCGACCGCGGCGTACGGGGTCATCGGAACGAGCGCGGTCATCGTCGGCAACTCCGTTCTGTTCTCCGAGCCGGTTTCGACCTACCTCGCCGTCCGCGAAGTGGAAGGGAGCTACAGGCAGTTCCTTCGCCTCCTGTTGTACCCGCTCGTGGCGAGCATCGGAATGGTAGCGGTCGTGGTCTTCGTCGGGACGAAAGTACCCGTCGGCGGTATCCCGAAGTTCGGAATCATGGTCGCAACGGGCGTCGTCGTGTACGGTGCCGCCATCGTCACCATGGAGCTGTGGGGAACTACGGAATCCGCGACGTGTTCCGGACGATGGTCGGTGCTGTCGGGGAGTGAAAACGGTTTCAGAGGCCCCTAAACACAATTTTCCTGATGTTATACTGTGTATAGTTAACCCTCATTGACGCTATAGACAGCAGTAGAGTCAACCGTGACACGAGCGAGAGAGGAAGGCACGAGACGAAATCGGCGCGCAGTCCGATGCCGCCGTGGCACGGAGCGACCGCCCACAGACCCAACGGAGGAGCACGAAGGATGAACAAAGAGATATTTGGTGTCTTCGGTGATCGAGACGAGTTCGAACGGTTCCGCTCCGAGCGGGAGTTCGACGATATCGTGACGAGCGACGTTGCGACCGTCGGAATTCGAGATACGGGACTCGGAATTCCCGGTCGGAGTGCCTCGTACTCGGGCGAACTCGGGTCGTGTATCATCTGGGGAGAGGCGTACCCCAACAAACGCGGGTGGTCCGAACCCGCCCGCTGGCTGTTGGAACAGTACGCCGAAAACGGAGTGGACGCCATCAGGTCGCTCAACGGGTCGTACCTCGCGTTCATCGAACACGACGGGGACACCATCGTGCTCACCGACTCTATCCGGTCGTGGGAGTGTTTCTACACCGACGACCCCGGCGTGCGCGTGTTCGGGTCCGACGCGGCGGAGGTCGCAAAGACCATCGACAACCCGACGATGCGCCGACAGGCGGTCGGCGAGTTCCTTCACATGGGCGTCGTCCTCGGCGACAAAACGCTGTTTCACGAGCTCCACCGCGCGCCGTTCGACGGCTATCTCACCCCGGACGAGGCGGGCGAACTCGACCGGTTCGTCTACGAGGAGCGGGAGATGGACTACGCGAGCGAACTCGCGGACCGGATGCAGCGTGCGATTCGACTCCGTTCGCGTCAGCCGGGCAAGAAGGGTCTGTTGCTGTCGGCGGGGTACGATTCGCGGACGCTGCTGTCACAGCTTCCCGACCTCGACCACAGCTACACCGTCGGAATGCCGGACGCACAGGAGGTGAAGGTCGCCCGGCGCTTGGCGAAACAGTACAACGTGGACCACACGACGCTGGTGACGAACGACCGGTACATCACGCCCGGGGAACAGAAGGTGCGCGACACGCAGGGCATCAAGGAGTCCATCCACATCCATCACGCGGGCTACAACAGCGAGATGGAAGTGGACACGATGTATCACGCCCTGCTGTTCGACACGCTGTTGAAGGGGTTCGGTCACAAGCGAACCGAGTTGAAGCTGTTCGGCAAGACCATCCCGACGAAGAAGATGGAGTCGGACCCCGACCCGGTCGAGGCGTCGCTCGACAACTTCGGCTACCTTCCCGAGCGGAGCAGGAAGGTCGCGGAGAAGTACACGTCCGACCCTGACGCCGCCGGAAAGTTCGTCCGGCAAGCCATCGATTCGGAGTTCGACCGCTGCTGGAAGCGGACCGACTCCGTGCAGAACGCTCTCGCGCTATTCAGCATCCGGAACCAGCCGACGATTCCGTCGCGGACCCACCTCGCGGATAACTACCTCGAATCGTTCATCGCGGCCGACACGGAGCTGCTGGAGTGGCACCTGCAAACGCCGCCGGAGTACCGGAACACGTCGACGTTCATCCGCGCGATTCGGCAGCTGGACGAGGACCTGTTCCGCCACCGTCCTCCGGACCGGCCGTACACGTCGACGTTCTTGTCCCAGATGGAGCAGTTCGTGCGCCGAAAACTCCCGTTCATCACGGAGTTCCAACCCGCGTGGCCCGACCGACAGAAGGTGTACGACCGCTACAACTTGGACCAGCGGTTGTTCCCCGAAAACGAGACGATTCACGACCTTCCGTCGCGTCACAAGCTCCGGATCAACGATATGGTCGGCTGGGTCGCGCAGTGTTCGGAGAACATGGTCAACCCGACGGACGTTCTGCACATGCCGACCGAGGCACAGGGAACCGACGACGCTGGGTCGAAGCGGCGCGGAGCCGACGAAGTACGGTCGGAGAACTGATTAGGAGCCGTATAATAAAACCCGCTCAGGTCGATTTTCACGTCAATGAGTACGAATAGCCGCTGGTGGTTTCTCGACCTCGTACTAGCGCTTATGCTGACCGCTGTCGGCGGAGTAGCGGCGTATGTTGAACTCGGTGGACGAGTACGTGTCGCCCTCGTACTCCCGCTCGTCGTCTTTCTCCCGGGATACGTTCTCATCTCGGCACTGTTCCCGGAGGGCAGCGAGGGCGAAACACGGACGTTCGGATCGGGGAACGACGACGCCGCGTACGCTGTCGGCGGACCCGAGCGGGTGGCGCTCGCGGCGGCGCTCAGCGTCGCCGTCGTCCCCATGATCGCCGCGCTTTCGAACTTCACGCCGTGGGGCGTTCGCGTGCATCCGATTCTGTACGGCATCGTCGGATTCACCGCGATTTTCGGAGTTATCGCGTTCATACGGCGACTGCGCGTCCCGGCCGAGCGACGATATTCGCCCGGGGTACCCGGCTTGCTGTTCAATCCGAGCGGCCGTTCGGGAAGCGGCGTAACGGTAGCGCTGAACGTCGGCATCGTAATCGCGTTCCTCCTGCTGGCGTCGAGCGTCGGGTTCGCGGTGCTCAACCCACCACAGGGCAAGGCGTTCACGGAATTCTACGTGAGCAACACGAACGACGTGAACAGCAAGACGAATACGATGTACGACACCGACCTCGCCGCTGACGGCGTGACGGTCAGCGTTCACAATCACGAGCGAGAGCGGACGGAGTACACCGTCGTCGCGGTCATCCAGCAAGTCGATGGGGGAGAGGTCACGAAGCAATCCCAGTTCGCCAAAGAGCAGGTGACGGTCGATGCCGGGGAGAAAAAGCAGGTGAAGCTCACCGGCGACCCGGCGTTCACCGGCGAGAACGTCCGCGTCCAACTCCTCCTATACAAGGGGTCTGCGTCGGGCGAACCGTACACGAAGGCTCGCGTGTGGGTTTCCTCACGGAGCGGGCTCTCGAAACAGACGGATACGGGAAGCGATACCCAAGGGTCTGACAGCGGAACGAGTAGCGACGGCGGAGACGACCAACAGACGACGGAACAACAGCAAACGACACAACGGCAAACGACGGAACAACAACGGACGACACAACAGCAAACGACTTCAACAAGTTCGCAACCGCCATCGACGACCACCACGACTTCGACAGGGACCACTACGACGGGAACCACAACGACGACTACCACTACGACGACAACCACTACGACGACTACCGACGACGGCGGCTTCTTCTCGTAAAGGTCGGGACTCGTCTCACACAACTGACGGCCGTCGTCTCGAACGACGGCCGAACGGAAAGAAAACGGACTACTGGTACTGGGAGCAGACGCGACGGACGCCTTCCTCGAAGGTAATCTCCGGTTCCCAGCCAGTGGCTTCGGTGAACTTGCTCACGTCGGCCATCGTGTCGTGGACGTACACGTCCTCCGGGATGGGGTTCTCGACGTACACCGGTTCCACGTCGGTTCCGAGTTCCTCGTTGATGTACTCGACGACGGTATCGAAGTCGTAGCTTTCGCCCGTGCCGAGGTTGTAGACGCCGGTGAGTTCGTTTTCGGCCGCGAGTTCGAGACCGCTGACTATATCCGAGACGTACGTGAAATCGCGCGTCTGACTGCCGTCGCCGTAGATTTCCGGCGAGTCACCGTTCGCGATGTCGTCGGCGAACTGGGCGATGATGTTGGCGAACTCGCCCTTGTGCTCTTCCGCGCCGCCGTAGCCCTGATACACGGAGAAAAACCGCATTCCGGCCATGTTCATGTCGTAGTGGTGGGCGAAGTATTCCGCGTAGCGTTCGCGGGCCAGTTTGGACGCCTCGTAGCCGGTTCGAGCTTCCACGTCCATATCTTCCGGGGACGGTTCCGTTCGGCTTCCGTAGATGGAGGAGGTGGTCGCGTAGACGACGGTATCACAGCCGTCCTTTCGGGCCTGTTCAACGGTGTTGACGAATCCCTCGACGTTCACCCGAACGCCCTTCGTCGGGTTCTCCTCGTGCATCGCGTAGGACGACAGCGCCGCGAGGTGGAAGACGACGTCCACGTCCGTCGGCAGATCGTCTTCGAGAACGCTTCGTTCGTGGAATTCGACCGCCTCATCGAGGTTTTCTTCGGTGCCGAGATAGCCGTCGTCGATGGCGATAACGTCGTTCTCTTCGGCGAGATGATTGGCGAGATTCGAACCGATAAATCCGCCACCCCCGGTGACGAGGACGCGTTTTCCGTGCATGATACAGCATGCAAGAGGATGTGAGAAAAGGGTTGCTCTCTTTAGGAGAACGGAAGAAACGGGGTCAGTCTATATCGTCCGGTTGGCACAGAGCATCACGTCGCCGTTGTTGTAGAGGATACTCTGGTCGGGGCGACACAACTGTTGCTGTGACACCTGCCGCTGAACGGGAACGGTGGCGGTTATCCGCTCGCCATCCTTCGTGACGTGCTTCACGAGGACGAACTTCGGCGTCCCCGTTGACTGATACCGACGGTAAACGGTTATCGGGTGGTCCGTCGGTCCGTCCCGATTGTCAGCGGAGAGGTTGGCCGCTGCTGCCGGATACGACCCCGTTCTCGAAAACACCGTCTGATACGGGTGGTCCGTGTGTATCACCTGACTCGGCAAGATGGTCGCCGAATCGGGAGACCCGGTCATGTCCGAGATAGTGTAGACGGCGGCGACTTCCGGTTTCGTGTACGTCAAGCGCGCCTGCTCATCTTTGAACACGGGGCTGTCGATAGCACCGTGGCTGGACATCACCATCACGCTCGGATAGACGAGCGCGACGACCAGCAACGCCACGACGACGACGTTTCGGTTGAGATTGTGGACGAGATATCCGACGCCGAGGGCGGCGAGGATGGCCATCGGCGCGTAGAGGAACGCGAACCATCGCTGCGGGATGAAATTACGGATACCGAACATCGGCAGTCCGAGTGTGAACCCCGTCATCACGACGGTCGCGAACAGGAGCGTGAACACGGAATGCGAGATGCGCTTCCGCCGGAGGACGTACAGACAACCGACGACCGTCAACCCGAACAGGATGAGGAATCCCATCGTATCGACGTACGACGCCACTTTCTGCATGAGCGTCGGGGCGGGAAGGGAGATGTATTGGGAGTTGTTGCTCGCGAGGTTCAACAGACCCGCACTCGACACCAGCGTCTGTTCGAGATACAACAGCACGGTTTCGAGGAACGAGTTCCCGTTGTACGGGGTGAACGACCACATGAAAGTGATGAGTCCCACGTCGAACGCGAGCAGTCCCGCGAGGTTGACCGGCTCCAGCTTGCGATACACGCCCGGCCGACGCGCGGTCGTCTGGAATAGCCCCAGTTTGAGGACGAACTGGGCGAGGAGCCCCGAGAACAGCACGACGAGCATGATGAACGTCGAGACCTGGTGGGTGAGGATGATGGCGATGGAGAGGAACACGAGCAGGCTGAAGTCCCGTGCGTTGTACTCCAATCGCATAATGCGCAGGAGCGCGTAGACGATGGCGACGAAGAACAACAGGCCGTGGCTCGTCGGAATGAGGTGAATTCCCCACTCGATGAAATAGTCACCGATGGAGTAGAGCATCGCCGCGAACACGGCCCATCGAGCCGGGACGAGCAGTTTCGTCGCTCCGTAGACGAACACTATCGTCATGGGCATCACGACGCCGATGGAGAGGTACAACGCGTTGCGGAGGGACACGTCGTACAACATCGACGAGGACGCGACGAGCAAGTGGAACAGCGGTGCCGCGATGTGTTTGTTCCCGTTCATCGCGGACAGGGAGTGCTGTTCGAGCACACCTCCCGCCAACTGCGTCATGTGCGTCCAGATGTCGATTCCGATGTACGACGGCGTGGTGTACACCGCCATGAATCGGATGACGAATGCGAGTGAGAGTATCTGCACCAGCAGGAGCGACGGGAGGAAGTCCTCGTCGTCGACGAACAGGATTTGCAGCATGATGAGCGTCCCCGTCGCGCCGGAAAGGACGTGGAAGAGCAGGGACCGCTGACCCGCGTGCAGCGCGACGGCGACCATCGCGGCCATCGTTAGGAAACCGATGGTCGGCAGTATCTGGGCCACGAGTCGTGAGACGGACGGATACGCGTTCATCGTCTCGCGGTCGTTGCGAACCGCGAGCAAATAGAGCGCACATCCCAGTCCGAGGACGATGGGAATCGTCTTGATGTATATCTGTGAGGCGAAAAACCGCAGCGGAAACAGCCCGAGCGCGATTACGAAGCCGATAATCGCGGCGTCAACGTCGAAGCGTCGCTGTTTCAGCCAGCCGGACATTCTCCCGAACATCGATCAGTGCCTCCGTTCGTCGAATCGTGGTTCCATCATCGTATTTAAACCTCCGCGCCGGTCTGCGCCGTCCGACCGCGTGCGTTCCCGGAACGTCCCGTAATCGCACGCAAAATGACGTCTGTCGTGTCCACCTTGTCGTCGAGAAGTCGCTGCCGACGTTCCTGCCAGTCGGCGTCGCCTTCGAGGATGGAGACTGCTTGTTCGAGCGCTCGCGCGTGTCGGTCCTCCTGTTGATAGTTGAACAGGAGTTCGTAGCGCTCGTCCAGTTCGTCCGTGTATCCCATCGTGAGCGTGTTGACGTAGATTGCGGGGGTGCCGAGAACGGCGCTCTCAGCGGCCATCGTCGCACCCTCGCCGACGAACAGGTCGGCGAAGGCGAGTAGGTCGTGCATCCGATGGGGCGGAACGGTCGCCCGGCGCGATTCGAGTGACGAGGGGAGCGTCCGCTCCGAGGTGATGAGCACCTCGGAACCGGCGTCCTCCAACCGCTCTACTACGTCGCGCACGTCGTCGAATCCGCCCTGCCCAACGTCGTGTGAGGCACCCCACTCGACGAGACGAAGGACGGTGAACGTCTCGTCCGGGTCGAGGCCGAGGTCTTCGACCACCGTCGGGTCGGGGGTGAATCGGTCGGGGTGGAGATACGCGAGTTCGTGATACCCGGGATACCGAACCTGTTTCGAGCCGACGTTTCTCGTATAGCAATCAGGGGTGTAAACGGCGTCCGCGAACGGGAACGCGAGGTTCTGGATGAGCTTCGCGTGTTCCGTGTCGTAGAAGATGGCGCTTCGTGCACCGGTGACTTTCGCCACGTGCGCGGCCGCGACGCCGCCGATAGCGGTTATCACGTCGGGCTTCAACTGGACCGCGCGGCGGAGCAGGCGTGCCTCGTAGGTCGCCTGTACTCGCGCCAGTTGTGACAGCCCCGAGGCGGTACCGGCCAGCACTTCGTGGCTGATATCGTATCGTCGGAGGAGTTCGACCGCCATCTCCTTCTCGCGGGCGAAGACGTGCACGTCGTGGTCGTCCGCCTCCAGTTCCGCGATGGCGTTGCGGAAGAAGTGAACGTGTGCCGGGTGCTGAATGGTGACGAACACCTTCATGTGTTCTCCCTCCGGTCGAGAACGACCCCGACGATGATGCCGACCACGCCGACGACGAGCGACGTGAGTGATTTTCGGCCGTCGTCGCTCTCCGAACCGGTGAGCGTCGCGCCAGCGGCCCGAACGCCGAGCGCGATACCAACAACGCCGCTAACGATGCCGACGAGGTAGGCGATGCCGAGGGGATGGGTTCGATAGCGCGACCCGAGCCGCCAGAGGAAGTTCCTGAGGAGCATGAGCGACACCTTCGGAATGTAGTCGTTGTACTCGATGCTACTCTCCTCGTCGCCGTAGGTCGCGGGCATGTCCACGTCCGCCACGCGCATTCCGGCCACGTTCAGTTTCACGAGGATGTCGTTGCAGTAGCCGTAGTACTCGTACATCCCTTCGAGGTCGATGGCTTCGAGCGCAGGGAGCGAAATCGCGGTGTAACCGTTCTGCGGGTCCGTCACGTCCCAGTAGCCGCTGGCGATGCGCGTCAGCCACGTCAGCATCCAGTTGCCGAGCAGGCGAAACCGCGGCATCTCGTGGCGGAATTCGGGATTCGAAAGGCGGTTCCCTTTCGCGTAGTCCGCGTCCCCCGCCACGATGGGGTCGAGAAACCGCGTCATCATACCGGGGTCCATCTGGCCGTCCGCGTCGATGGTGACGGTGATATCGGTCTGGTCCTCGCGGGCGGCGAGATACCCCGTCTTGATGGCCGCACCGGCACCTCTGTTCACTTCGTGCTGGATGGCGACGACCTGTCCGTCGGTGTCGTCACTCTCGCCAGCACGCGGCGCACGTTCGATTGCCGCGTGTGCTCTAATTTCGTCCCACGTACCGTCAGTCGAGGCGTCGTCAACAGCATAGACGCGGTCTACGAAGTCGGGAAGCGAGTCGAGGACGTCGCCAACGAACCCTTCTTCGTTGTACGCGGGCACGACGACGCCTATCGTGTGCCCTTCGTACATCTACACCCTCCGGTAAGCGAACCCGGCGTCAGTTACTTTCTCCGGCTTGAACGAGCCCGTGACGTCCACGAAGCATGGGTCGTCGTTCATCTCCGCCGCGAGCTCCGCCAAGTCGAGGTCGTAGAACTCGTGGTGGGGCGTCGCAAGGACGATGCCGTCGAATCCCTCGACGGAGAACTCCTCGTCCTCCAGGATCGGAATTCCGAACTTTTCGCCCATGAGGTCGTTGTCGCCGTGCGGGTCGTAGCCGACGGTTTCGATGTCGAACTCGCGGAGCTGTCGAATGATGCCGTCCACTTTCGAAGTTCGGATGTCGGCCACGTCCGGTTTGTAGGTCATCCCGAGGATGAGGACGCGGCTGTCCCGGAGCGCTTTCCCGGCCTGATTCAGCTCCTTTATCATCATGTTCGAGACGTGAGCAGGCATGGACTCGTTCACGTCGCGTCCCTGTTGGATGAGACTGGGTGCGAACCCGGCCTGCTTGGAGCGGTGGATGAAGAAGTACGGGTCGACGGGGATGCAGTGTCCACCAACCAGTCCGGGGCGATAGTCGTGGAAGTTCCACTTCGTGCCGGAGGCTTCGAGCACCGCACGCGTGTCGATGTCCATGTCCATGTTGTCGAAGGCCATCGCCAACTCGTTCACGAGGGCGATGTTCAAGTCGCGCTGGACGTTCTCCACGACTTTGCTCGCTTCCGCAACTTCGAGTGACGCGGCCTTGTGGACACCCGCGTCGATGACCGTCGAGTACAGTTCGGCGATGTCGTCGCGCACGTCGTCGTTCATTCCGCCGACGACTTTCACCACGTCACGGAGACCGTGCTCCGGGTCGCCCGGCGTCGCGCGCTCGGGCGAGTAGCCGACGAAGAAGTCCTCGCCGCACGTCAGTCCCGACGCTTCCTCGATTGCAGGGACGAGGGCTTCTCGGGTCGCACCCGGGAAGACCGTCGATTCGAGAATGACGGTCGTGTCGGGGGACATGTAGTCGCCCACCGTCCGCCCGGCCGCCTTCACGAAGTCGAGGTTCGGCTGGTCGTGTTCGTCAACCGGCGTCGGAACCGTGATCATCACGTAGTCCGCGCGGGTGATCTCTTCGGGGTCGTTAGTGTAGGTGATATCGCTCTCGGCGATTGCGTCGTCGCCGAGGTCGCCCGTCGTGTCGATGCCGCCGCGAAGGGTTTCGACTTTGCTGTCGTCGATATCGAAGCCGACGACGTTGTACCCTTCCTGGTCGAAACCGACCGCCAACGGGAGTCCAACGTAGCCGAGACCGACGACGCATATCGTCGCTTCTCGGCTATCGTTTACGTCGTTCTGGTCACTTCCAGCGTAGTCCCGCTGGCTGTCGATGTCTCCTATCGTCGAGTTCATGGGTGATTGTCCTCCATTCGGTTGCTCTCCGTTACCGACCGACACCGGAGATCGGTCACGAGGGGAAGAGGAGGTAGATGCTTACCCTCGGTTCTCCGGTCGGACGCGATCCTCGTTGAAATCCATTAAACCCTGTAGGCTTTATTATACACTGACTAAGGGCCTCGTACCGCAGAATTGCCGTTTTTCGGGGCGAGTACATTGTGGAACGGGGACAAAGAACAGATTCCGAATCACAGACAAGCATCTAACAAGTATCTAAAGGAACTAGCCTCGGGCGCGCAATACGAATACACTCGTTCGAGATGCTACCCAGTACCCGAGACGGCACCCAGTGTCCGAGAGGGATACCGTATTACATTTAGTATAAAAATACATGTGGGTGAGAAATCGCAAGACTGGACCGGGATAAACTCGGGACAACGGTCTGAAAAGTAAGAAAA
This sequence comes from Haladaptatus sp. W1, assembly GCF_001723155.1. NCBI lineage: Archaea > Methanobacteriati > Methanobacteriota > Halobacteria > Halobacteriales > Haladaptataceae > Haladaptatus > Haladaptatus sp. W1. Next base: position 4,318 of record NZ_MEIH01000249.1, on the reverse strand, counting down.
TCAAAATGAACAATGCGGAAAACTGGCTGCAACTTCCGGGAGTAGCTTCTCCGTTTATTACCTCCCCGGAAAATCCAGCATGTATGAGCGCAACGACACAACAGGTCGAAGAACAGTCTAATTCCACGGACATGAGTACGGCCGTAGAACTGAGCGAGGATCAGATCTATCACCTCCTTCAGAACGAGCGACGACGGAACGTTCTTCGGTACCTCCACGACACGGAGGGACAAGTCTCGATGCGCGACATCGCAGAACAGGTCGCCGCGTGGGAGAATGATAGCACCGTTCAGTCGATCACGTCCAGCGAGCGCCAACGCGTGTACATTCCGCTCTACCAGTCCCACTTGCCGAAACTCGACGAAGAAGGGGTTATCGAGTACGACCAGAGTCGCGGCACGGTCACAAAGACGGAAACCGCGAACGTGCTGTACGAATACTTGGAACCGACGACGACCGACGACACGACCGATAACGAGAGCGACGATGAGCCGACCCGATGGGAGCGCTACTACCTCGGCGCATCCGGCCTCGGAGCGACCCTTCTCGCCGGGTCGACGCTCGGATTTTCACCCTTCGCACTGCTCCCGCACGGCTCGATCGGTCTCGCAATTCTCGGGATGTTCTGGACGCTAACGCTTGGACAACGGCTCGCCTAACGACCGAACAAAGTGGAGAAAACGGATACGTTTCCGTATTAGTTTGGCACTAATACAAGTAGTGTTTTTCATGTTTACACATCTCTATTCACGATATTTCCCGAAAAGGCGGGAAATATCGGTCGTAACCTACTAGTAAGACAGGCTAAATACAAAAGGTAGAAGCAGTAGAAATCCAACCCCAAAGGAAAAATACCGAGCGCGGAAATACCAAACATAGAACGGTTCACCGCATGAAACAGGGTGCTAGACTTCACACCAATATGACAAACAGGCAACTAGCCGTCTTCTCCGTCTGTCTGCTTCTCCTCGCCACCGCCTCTCCCGTCGGTGCAACACCGTCAGGTAACCAACTCGTCATTCAAAGCGTAACGTATGCTGGGTCGGGTGTCGCGGAAACCGGGGCGAACACGACCTACCTGTGGCGATCCGAACCCCACAACCAGAGCGTGACGGTGTACACCGGAAACCGCTCCGGGAGGAACCAAGTCTGTACGAGTTTCCGTGCGCCGAACAACAACACCACGAACACCGCGACGTGCCAAGCCGCGTCGTTCTCCTCGAACGGGGTGGAGCGTATCAACCTCTCGTTCGGCAGCGTTTCATCGGAGATTAATGGCGCGCAAACAGTCGTCGTTACGGTCGAAAACGGTGGAGCCGTCATCGCACAGCGCTCTGTTTCGGTATACGTCATGGTAAAAACGGGAGACGATGACAGCGATGGGCTGACGAACGAGAAGGAGATCAAAATCGGAACCAACGTATCGAGCAAGGATTCGGACAAGGACGGCCTCGAAGACGGGGAGGAGGTGAACAACTACGGGACGAACGCGACGAAAGCGGATACGGACAGCGACGGACTCCGTGACAATCAAGAGATAAGTCTCGGCGCGAACCCGACCCGAAAGGACACGGACGCGGATGGGTTGACCGATGGCCGCGAACAGGAACTCGGAACGAACGTCAGTCGGGCGGACACCGACGGCGATGGACTAACCGACGTCGCGGAGGTGGACGTCGGAACTGACCCCGTCAAGAAGGACACCGACGGAGACGACCTGAGCGACAGCGAAGAGGTCGCAAGCGTTACGGACCCAACCAAACAGGATACCGACGGGGACGGACTGAAAGATGGAAAAGAGGTCACGATCGGGACGGACCCGCTGAACAAAGATACCGACGGGGACGGATTAAAAGACGGAAAAGAGGTCACGATCGGGACGGACCCGCTGAACAAAGATACCGACGGCGACGGTCTGAACGACGGATTCGAACACCGCTTCGGGACGAATCCGAACAGTCGCGTTCTCACCGGTGGTCTGTACCTCGTCCTCCTCAGTCTACTCGTCGGAACGGTGTTGCTGGTACAACGGAACGGGACGAGCTGGCTCCCGATGGTGCTGGGAGGTGGCGACGAGACGAGTCACGAACCCGAACCGGAGCCACCGGTTCAGAGCGGAACGGTGACGACGGACGCGGACCGCGTGCTGCAACTCCTGCACGAGAACGGCGGACGGCTTCCACAGGGAGAGATCATCGAACGAACCGGCTGGTCGAAATCGAAAGTGAGTCGCCTCCTTTCGAAGATGGAAGATCGAAAGCAGATCAGCAAGATCAACATCGGGCGGAAAAACATCGTCATCCTCTACGGACAGGAACCCGGAAACACGGACAACACATCCGAGAAACCGCATAAAAGTGACTAAAACCACCGATTTTTCACTAGTTCTACCCATATCGGAGAAGAACTTAGCTAGTAGAGATTACATTTGAACCCGGTGAGACGGCGACAAGCACTCATACATTCGTCTTACATCCCTGCTAAGATACCCCCTTAATCAGTCTATAGTAATGGGGTTAGCGCGAAATGTCGAAGACAAGAGCCAGTCGTCTCCTGCGATTGGGGCGGCGGGTCTATAGGACACACCCATGAACTACCCTGACACACCAGACGGACGTGCGGCAGTTCGTTCCGGCTTGGTCCGCGATACGGGAGCGCATACCGGCCCGGAGCCACAGTACGAACAGCCCGCAGGACGAACGGAGGAGACGTAGGATGTGTGGAATCATTGCCCGCATCGGCGAAGGTGATGCGATAACGAAGCTCGTGACGGGACTCGAAAACCTCGAATATCGAGGCTACGATTCCGCTGGAGTCGCCGTCCAGAACGGGTCGGGGATATCCGTCTACAAGCGTTCAGGGCAGATATCGGAGCTGAAAGATGCCATTGTCGGAAGCGTCCCAAAGGGGAACGTCGGTATCGGCCACACGCGCTGGAGCACGCACGGCCCACCAACCGACGAAAACGCCCACCCGCACACGAGCGAGACGGAAAACGTCGCCGTCGTCCACAACGGTATCATCGAAAACTACACCGAGCTGAAAGAGCGGCTGGAAAGCGACGGCCACGAGTTCACGAGCGACACCGACACGGAAGTCATCCCTCATCTCTTCGAATACTATCTTCAGGATGCGCCCAGTATCGAGGATGCGTTCCGCAAGACCATCGGTGACCTCGAAGGAAGCTACGCGGTGGCCGCACTCGTCGATGGCGTCCACGCCATCTACGCGGCCCGACAGGGGTCGCCGCTCATCCTCGGGCTGGACAACGACGAGTATTACCTCGCCAGCGACGTGCCAGCCTTCCTCGACCACACGGACAGGGTCGTGTACTTCGAAGACGGTGACATCGCCGTCCTCGAACCGAACGGCGTGACGATGACCGACCTCGAAGGCAACATGGTCACGCGGGACGTGGAACGGATCGATTGGGACCCCGAAGACGCCGGAAAGGGTGGCTACGAGCATTACATGCTCAAAGAGATCAACACCCAGCCGAACGCACTCACCAACACCATCGAGGGGCGGGTGCAGGACGGCGAGGTTACCCTCGAAGACTTCCCCGAAGGAACGTTCGAGGACATCGACGACGTGCAATTCGTCGCCTGCGGAACGTCGTACCACGCGGCACTCTACGGACAACGGCTCCTCAACCAGACGGGAATACGTGCACAAGCGTTCCGTGCCAGCGAGTACGTCGATTCGGCAACCGGTTCGATCACCGAGAACACGCTCGTCATCGCCGTCACCCAAAGCGGGGAGACGGCGGACACGCTCGGTGCACTCCGCGGGGCGAAAGAGCGTGGCGCACGAACCGTCACGGTGACGAACGTGATGGGTTCGACCGCGGCCCGCGAAGCCGACGATGCGTTGTTCATCCGCGCGGGTCCGGAGATCGGCGTGGCGGCCACGAAGACGTTCTCCTCACAAGCGGTCATGCTCTCGCTCCTCTCGCTCCGTCTCGCAGAGGATATCGAGACGGTGAGTGCACCGGACGACCAAGCGGAACTGCTTCGGGAGTTGCAGAAACTGCCCGAGCACGTCCAAACGGTCCTCGACTCCACGGCCGCCAAGCGAATCGCGAGCCGACGACTCGTTCATCTCGTCGAAGTCCTCGATGTCGTCCATGAACACCGTCACCTTCAGCACGTCCTGCATGGTCAGGCCTTCCTCTTCGAGGATGCCCTTGACGTTCTCCAGACTCTGGCGGGTCTGCACCGCGATTTCCTCGTCGTCGAGGAGTTCGCCGTCGGGTGTCATCGGAATCTGTCCCGCAGTAAAGAGGATGTCACCGTTCGTCGTCGCTTGACTGTACGCA
>NZ_MEIH01000248.1:0-1523 GCF_001723155.1 Haladaptatus sp. W1 | reverse complement strand
GGGCCATCGATACGGTTCTCATGCGGTACGTGGACGTCCAACAGTCCGTTCCGGCGTTCGTCGTCTACCTCATCCTCGTCTTCCTCACCGGGCCGAGCCTCTTTGCGTTCGTCGTGGTGTTCGGCCTCCTGAACTGGGGGAACGTCGCTCGCCTCGTCCGAAGCGAAGTCATCCAACGTCGGGAGGAACAGTACATCGAAGCGGCGAGAAGCGCGGGCGTAAGTCGGCTGACCATCCTTCGGAAACACCTCCTCCCGAACGTTTCGAACACGGTCCTCATCGGAACGACCCAGAAGATTCCACAGCTCGTCCTCCTCGAAACGGCGCTCACGTTCATCGAAATCGGGGACATCGGTCGGTGGATGCCCTCGTTCGGCGAGACGATATCGGTCGGTCTCAACGCGCAGAGTTACACGGAACCGATGCAGGTCTGGTGGATATGGACGGTTCCGGTCGTCGTGCTCGTCGCCACCGTCGTCGCACTGAGCATCGTCGGCGACGCGCTCCGCGACGCGTTCGACCCGCGAGGTGACGTGTAGATGGCCCCGCTCCTCTCGGTTGACGACCTTGGGTGACGTTCGACACCGACCGCGGCCTCGTTCGGGCGCTCGACGGCGATTCGTTCGACGTGAATCGCGGCGAGACGGTCTGTCTCGTCGGCGAGAGCGGGTCCGGGAAGACCGTCGCGTGCGAATCCCTGACGCGGCTCGTTCCGACGCCACCGGCGCGACTCTCCGGGACGGTGACGTTCGACGGGACCGACCTATTGTCGGTCGGGAACGGAGACACCCGCGCTGACGGTGACCGAGTAACCGGGGCAAAATTTCGTTTACCGCGAGCAGCTCTATTTAGAGCGCAGATATATTTCATCTCAGTGCCATCGTATACAAAAGTCGAAATAGGGGTTGAGAAAAGAGAGCAGCGTCAATATGACCGAAACAGCACGAACGACGGGTGACAGCACGGCCACGTTCGTCACGAACCCGTGGCTGTTCTTCGCCGTTACGTTCGCCATCACGTGGTCGTTCTGGCTACTCGCCGTCACGCTCGATTTGAGTTTCGACAGCGGAGGAGGAGTTCTACTGCTACTGGCGGGGCTTTCCGGCCCCGGAATCGCCGGAATCGGATTTACGTATCTCGTGTACGATGAACGGGGTCGAACGGATTACTGGCGACGTCTAACGAACGTTCGACCGATTGGCATCCAGTGGGTGCTCGTGATACTCCTGCTCGCACCGGTGGTGAACGTCATCGCGGCCGTCGTGGATATTCTATTCGGCGGGACGGGCGCAATCTGGAGCGAGGGCGTCCAAGGATTTGCCGCGAATCCCCTCTCGCTCGTTCCAGCGGTTTTCTTTGCGACGCTTCCCCCCTTCGTCGAAGAATTGGGGTGGCGCGGGTACGTATTAGACCGGCTTCAACTTCGTTGGTCCGCCCTCGTAGCGAGTCTGATTCTCGGCGTCGTCTGGGCGATTTGGCACCTCCCGTTGTTCTTCATCTCGGGGTCGTATCAGCAGGGACTC
>NZ_MEIH01000247.1:0-2363 GCF_001723155.1 Haladaptatus sp. W1 | reverse complement strand
TGCCGTAGGAGCCACCACCGGCGACCGCGAGCAGGCCGACGGTGGTATCCTCGAACTCGTCGAAGCTACAGTAGTCGTGGACGTTGCGGAAGGCGGAAGTGTACGACCCGTGGTACACCGGACTGCCGAGCACGACGGAATCCGCTTCTCGAATCTTCCGCGTTATCTCCTCCGCATCCTCCGGCATCTCCTTGTCGGGGTCGAATATCGGGAGGTCGTACTCCCGAACGTCGATGAGTTCCGTCTCGGCCCCCGCTTCCGCGGCGGCGTCGAGGACGTGTTTCAGGGCTGTCCGCGTGTGACTTCCGTCGCGCATGCTGCCGCATACCGCGACGACTGTCGGTTTGGGTTGCATTATTCACCTCGTTGGTGCCGCGAACGTTTAACGGGCTTGTTCCGTCCCGACCGTCGTTGGTGCCGCTTGAACTGTCCCGTATTCCAGTAGCACGTCGATGCGGATACCGCTCGTCTTAGTTTCATGAGCGGGAATTCACATCGAGTTCACAAAACGGTTCCCGAAAACGCGCTTTGGTTGGATGTTCTACATTTCTCTGGGACCACGCCACACGGTGGTTTTTTCGACCCCGGCGGTGACGAACGATGTATGGATACGCTGATTTCGTTCGGAACCGACGGCTGGCGGGCGACGCTCGACGAGTTCACGTCGCCACGAGTGCAAATCGTAGGCCAAGCGGTCGCCGACTACCTCCGCGAAGTCGAGGACCGTGCGGGCGAGACGGTCGCCGTGAGCTACGACGCACGCGAAACGTCGCGCGGGTTCGCGGAGGACCTCTGTCGCGTCCTCGCCGCGAACGGGTTCGACGTGCTCATCCCCGAGCGAGACACCCCGACGCCGATTCTCGCGTGGACGCTCGTGGACCGCGACCTCGCGGGCGGACTGATGATAACCGCCTCGCACAACCCGCCGGAGTACAACGGCGTGAAGTTCATCCCGTCCGACGGCGCGCCAGCCCTCCCCGAAGTGACCGACGAGATAATGGCCCGACTCGCCGAACCCGACCCGCTGCCGGAGTCCGAACATGGCCGGGTCAGCGAGGAGGACTTGGTTGCCCCGTACGCCGACCACGCCTTCGACCTCGTGGACGCCGACTTCGAGGACCTCTCGGTCGTCTACGACGCCATGCACGGGAGCGGCCGCGGCGTCACCGACGAACTCCTCGAAGAAGCGGGCGCGAGCGTCGAATGCCTCCGCTGTGAACGGGACCCGGAGTTCGGCGGGTCGTCGCCGGAACCGAGCGAGGAGAATCTTCAAGAACTCGTCGCGGCGGTCGAGGACGGCGACGCCGACCTCGGAATAGCGAACGACGGCGACGCCGACCGCATCGCCGTCGTCACGCCTGAACGCGGCTTCTTGGACGAGAACCTCTTTTTCGCCGCGTTGTACGAGTATCTCCTCGAAGCCGACTCGGGGTCGGCGATTCGCACCGTCTCGACTACGTTCCTCATCGACCGGATCGCCGAGAAACACGACCAGGAGGTCCACGAGACGCCGGTCGGGTTCAAGTGGGTCGCACAGGCCATCGCGGACCACGACGCGCTCGTCGGCGGCGAGGAGAGCGGCGGGTTCACGATTCGCGGCCACATCCGCGAGAAGGACGGCGTGCTCATGGCGCTCCTCGCCGCGGCAATCGCGGCCGAACGCCCCTTCGACGACCGCGTGGACGACCTGCTTTCGATGAGCGCGGAACAGGCGTGCGGGCCGTTTGCGACGTACAGTCCGTCGGCCTCGTCCGATTCCTCGTAGGGGACGCCGAGGTCGTCGAGGACGGCCTGCGACGGGTCGCGGACCGTCACCTTGTTCATCAGGAATCCGCCGAGCCAGAACCCGCCGCCGAGGTAGTTGTTCTTCTCCACGACCATGGTCTCGACGCCGCGCTCGGCGAGTTCCTTCGCCGCGACCAACCCGGACGGGCCGCCGCCGACGATGATGACGTCCGTTTCCGAGAACTCGGTGAACTCGTCGCTCCACGCGGTGCCAATCGCTCGCGTCACTTCCGCCTCGCTCACGTCCGCAAAGCCATCGAATGCTTGCATACCACTCAGTGATATCACTAAGTTGTTGAAAAGGGTTTTCCTCCGTCGGTGACACGTGGCCGTCGCTATCGGATCGACTCGACTTTTGTCGAAAAACCTCGGTTTAGTGGCGTCTCGCGTCGATTTCGGACACGGAGAGAACCGCTCAGTCGTAGGTCGGCACGCGCCCGGATTCGTCGCTGCCGTCCACCAGCGGCAGGGACACCAGTTCCGCGCCGACGTCCTCACCATCGACGCGGACGGTCAGTCTCGACCCGATTTCCACGTCGTAGTCCACCAGCGCCATCGCGGCCGGTTCCCCGCGCGAC
>NZ_MEIH01000246.1:0-17822 GCF_001723155.1 Haladaptatus sp. W1 | reverse complement strand
CTCGCGTCACTTCCGCCTCGCTCACGTCCGCAAAGCCATCGAATGCTTGCATACCACTCAGTGATATCACTAAGTTGTTGAAAAGGGTTTTCCTCCGTCGGTGACACGTGGCCGTCGCTATCGGATCGACTCGACTTTTGTCGAAAAACCTCGGTTTAGTGGCGTCTCGCGTCGATTTCGGACACGGAGAGAACCGCTCAGTCGTAGGTCGGCACGCGCCCGGATTCGTCGCTGCCGTCCACCAGCGGCAGGGACACCAGTTCCGCGCCGACGTCCTCACCATCGACGCGGACGGTCAGTCTCGACCCGATTTCCACGTCGTAGTCCACCAGCGCCATCGCGGCCGGTTCCCCGCGCGACGGACTCTCGATTCCGCGGGTGATTTCGCCGACGACTTCATCGCCCGCGAAGACCGCCGCGCCCGCTTCCGGTACGGATTCGGGGAGCAGTCCCGCGAGTCTCCGACTCGGTTGCCCGCGGTTTTCGACGCGCGAGACGACTTCCTGGCCGACGTAACACCCCTTCTCGAAGTCGAGGGCGTTTCGGAGGCCGAGCACGTTCGGAATTTCGCCCCGTAGTTCGTACTCGAACAGCGGCGTTCCGGCTTCGAGCGTCAACGACTCCCACGTCACCCGGCCGAAGGGAGCGGCGTTCATCCCTCGCGTGACGAGGGCGTCGAAGACGAGTTCGACGTTCGGCCGTTCGCGTCCGATTTCGTCCGCCGTCTCGTCCGTCGTGCAGACCACTTCGTAACCCTCCTCGCCCGTCGGCGCGTCGGTTCGAATGACCGTGACGCCCACGTCGGCCATCTTCCCGCGGATGAACGAGAGCTGTTCGTCCGGGGTGCTCGCGCCGTTCAGCACGCTGGCGACCTTTTCGGTGGCGTACGGCCCGTGGACGCCGAAGACGGCGAAGCGCTCGGTCGCGACGGAAATTTCTACGTCCTGAATGAACACCTTCTCTCGCCACTCCTCGGCGAGCGGTGTCGCCTCCCCGGGCGGCACGAAGAGCAGTAGTTGCTCGCCCGCACAGTAGACGTACATGTCGAGTTCGACCTTTCCTTGCGGGTCGAGCAGAACAGCGTAGGTTCCGCGTCCGTCTTCGCTCGGAACCGTGTTCGAGACGATGTTATCGACGTACTCGATTCTGTCGTCGCCCGAGACGACGAGGACGCCGTAGGGCATCTCCGTGAGTCCGACGCCGTTCCTGACCGCACTGTGTGCCCGTTCGGGTCGGCCGTAGTCGCGTGGCACCCGACGATTCCCGACCGAGCAAAACGTCGCTCCGTGGTCTTCGTGTAGCGCTTCGAGGCTCATACACGTAGTCGGGTGCGTAGGGGAGTAAAAACGTCGGATGCGCTACAGCGGCAGGCGCTCGATGAGCTTGTCCACGAACGACGGCTCCTCGTCTACCTCCTCGGGGTCGGGAACGACGCGCTCGTCCGGGCGGATGAGCGTTCGTCCCTCCTCCATTCCGGCTTCTATCAGCCCATCCTGTTTCAGGTTCGCGAGCGCGTCCTCCAACTCGTCGATGCCCGCCTCTACGTGAGAGCGCAGTTCGAAGACCGTCATGCCGTCTTCACTCCGGTCGACGAGGGCGTCGAGTACCCGGACCTCGATGTCCGGCCGACGTCGGTACTCCCGCTTGGCCTTCATGTTTGTCCCTATGTCACCCCGGTTTTTAGCCTTACCTCCCGTTCGACCTCGGCGACCGATGACCCCGAAAAAATCAGCACGTCGTCGGCCTCGACGGAGCGTCTCGCCGCACGGTTTCGACGTGCTCTGGAACGCGACTGCCGATAGCGCAATCGTATCAAACACTTATCAGGAAACTATCATGGTGTATCATAACATTTGATGACACATGACATCCAGCGTGCTCGACGAGATCGACGAAGGAATCCTGTACGCGCTCCAGCGCGATGCCCGCGGCTCGACCACGACTGACCTCGGAAACCGGTTCGGCGTGTCGGCCAGCACGGTGAGCAACCGAATCGACCAACTCGAATCCGACGGCATCATCACGGGGTATCAAGCGACGGTCGATTACGAACGAGCCGGATTTCCGCTGAACGTGTTGATGGTCTGTTCCGCGCCCGTCGGCGAACGGAGCGAATTGGCTCAACGGGTGCTCGACATCCCCGGCGTCGTGAACGTGCGCGAACTGATGATCGGCGAGAACAACATACGGATAGAAACCGTCGGGACGTCGAACGACGATTTGACGAGAATCGCAACCGCGCTCCCCGAGTTGGGGCTGGTACTCAAAGACGAGATTCTGATTCGGGACCAGTACTTTCAGCCGTTGAAGAAGTTCAGAATCGACGAGGACCGGACCGGCGAGGAGTGACGGGTCTTCCGCCGCGGTCGAAACAGTTTCGACTGGGTATGAGTCGAATTGAAACTTTCACAGCTTCTGTGCCCGAGACGTCAAAATGAGTTATGCGATTGGCATATCGATACGTCATCGTCGAACGATGCCCAGCGCACCGAAGCGACCCACGAACCGAGAACTCGCGGAACGGTCTCACTCGACGTCCCGTTCCGACGTCCCGTTGAACGTGCTCTTCCGGATACTGAGCGACCGGGTACGGCGGCGGCTACTCCTCCTGTTGTCCTCCGGCGACGGGCGGATTTCCATCGACGAACTGGCGGACGTACTGCTTGCCGAACGGGACGCGACGTCCCGAGAGTCGTTGCTGGTCGCGCTGCACCACACCCACCTCCCACAGATGGTCGATGCAGGGCTACTGGCATACGACTCCGAGACCGATGCCGTGCGATATCGTCCCGACGCGCGACTCGAACGCCCGTTGGACGAGAGTGCGGCGTTCGACGGGTAACCGTCGCCCGCTAGAACACGGTTTTGGCGGCCAGCGGTAGGGATGCCTATTCTCCGACCCGCTCGCTCGCGTCCCGAAGCAAGCCGTCCAGAATCTCCGGCGTCGTCGGGTGGTACGCCCTGTCCGGCACGTTGCGGACGTCCATACCGCGCTCTATCACGACCTGCATCGTCTTCGCCATCACGTCGGCGTGGTAGTGCAACCCCTGATAGCCGAGAACGGTGCCGTCGTCCGCGTCCACCACGAGTTTCGCCAGCCCCCTCGACGCCTGTTTCGTCTTGAACACGCCGTCGTCCGCCGCGCGTCGGCTGACGGCGACGTAGTTCCTCCCAGTCGCCTCCGCCGCTGTCTCCGACAGTCCCACTCTGGCGAAGGGATACACCCCGACCGCCGAGAAGATGACGTGGTGGCGGACGTTCTCGTACGGTTCGAGGTCGTCTCCGCGAGCGTGTGCGAGGATGTTCTCGGCGGCTTTGAAGCCCTGTTCTTTTGCCACGTGGAGAATCGGCTCCTTGCCGTTCACGTCCCCCACGACGAACGTTCGGGGGTCGTCGCGGGCCTGCATCGTGTCTTCGACCCACCCGCCACCGAATTCGAGCGCGGTGTTCTCCAGTCCGAGGCCGTCGAGGTTGGGCCGCCGTCCCGTAAAGAGGAACAACTCGTCCGCGTCGATGGTCCTCGATTCCCCGTCCCCGTCTCTGCCTCCGCCGCCGTTTCTACCTCCGTTCTCACTCCCTCTTCGTTCGACGTGGAGCCGAACCCCGTCCTCCGTCGATTCGACCCGCTTTTCGTACGTTCGGGTCAGTATCTCGATTCCGAACTCCTCGCGGTAGATGTCGAGCAGTTCGTCGCCGAACGGCGAATCGGCCTCGTCCAGCGGATGCTCGTCGTGTTCGGTGACTGTTAGGTCCATCCCCGCCGCCTCGCTGAGGTACGGGACGAGTTCGAGGCCGGTGTATCCGAACCCCATCACGACGCCCGAGTCGGGGAACTCGGTCGCGTCCAGCACGTCCGCGCTGGTCATGTAGTCCACGTCGTTCATGCCGGGTAGGTCGGGCACGTTCACTTTCGACCCCGTGGCGATGACGACGTAATCGGCCTCGATTTCTCGCCCGTCGATTTCGACCGTGTGGTCGTCTACGAGCCGTGCGGTGTCGTGATAGAACGCCACGTTCTCCCGCTCGGCGAGGTCGTGTACCGCGGCGCGCCGGTGTTCCGCGAAGCCGAGCACGTGGTCGTCTTTCAGTTCCACCACCGATTCCAAATCCACCTCCGGCGTCCCGGACAGCCGCGGGTCGTGACGCGCTTGATACCGATGACTCGCCGCCGACAGCACCTCTTTCGACGGCATACAGCCGCGGAGGATGCACAGCCCGCCGCCGGGGTCGCCGTCATCGACGAGGGTCAATCGAACGCTCGGGTCCTCCGCGAGACTCTGTGCCACGGCGACCCCCGCGCTTCCATACGCGCCGATGATGACGACGTGCGTTGTCATGTGTATCCAGTCTCGGTCAGGGATGTTAGCGGTTTAGGCGGCGGCGAGGATGGTGGGTTTCTCGAATCACCTTTGGCGGCTCGAAATCGGTTTCCCAGTACTAGTTAGTAGTTTTTAGTATGTTTTAGTATTATTCAGTGTCCTCTGGGATTTCAAACTGGAGTTCAGTATTACACGATGGGATTCAGTATCATCGCCCGGTAGAAAATGAGTTCTCTTACCGGAGTCCTCCGAACGGGACAGTCGTAACGAAGACCCCGAAAGCCCCCGCCACGCTCGCTGCGAGTTGTTGTTGGCTCTTCTGGGACTGCAAATACAGTCGTCACTGAAACCGCAACCGCAAACCGCATCAACCACACCCTCCCCAGCCGATTGCGCTCCTCTCTCCGAAAGAGCGTGCTCTTTCGTGCTCTCGCTCGCTCCGCTCACGAGAACTTCGTTCCGGTGCTCATCCACCGTCAGAGCGAAGCTCTGACGAGCCATTCGTTCGTTCCTTCGTCTCTCACGAAGACCTCGCACGCTATCAGTACAGGTCTTCGGACGAAGTGTCCTCAGACCTGTCCCAGCGCGCGCCACGATGAACGAACGAGATGCGGGAAACGAGCCAATCGCTACGGTGCGTACGCCAGCGGGTCGAAACGGTCGAGAACAGTGCGGTCGTGCGGTGCTATCTCGAAATCTCGCGTCCTTCCGTGTCCATCACGTCCTCGACTTCCGCTCGCGTGACGACGGCCACGTCGCCCGGAATCGTTCGCTTGAGGGCGGCGGTGGCGGCCCCGTATTCGAGCGCGGTCGGGACGGATTCGCCGTCGAGGCGGCGGGCGAGGAACGCGCCGACGAAGGCGTCGCCGGTGCCGATGGGGTCCACGGTGTCCGTGTCGAAGGCGGACTGCTCGTGAATCTCGCCGTCGTGGAGCGCCAGCGCGCCGTTCGACCCGCGGGTGACGACGACGGTTTCGAAGTCCCAGTCGTCAGCGAGGCCGCGGGCGATGTCGGCGGCGTCGCCGGAGCGGTCGAGGACGGTTCGGGCGTCGCGCTCGGCCGTGACGAGCACGTCGATGCGGGGGAACAGCGCGGTGAGCGACTCGCACGCTTCGTCGGGCGACCAGAGTTTCGACCGGTAGTTCACGTCGAAGGCGGTGGTCGTCCCGGCGTCCTGTGCCGCCGCGAGCACCTCGTCCACGGTGGATTCGAGCGTCGCGGAGAGCGCGGGCGTGATGCCGCTGGTGTAGAAGGTTCGGGCGTCTCGAATTTGGTCGAGTGCCACGTCGTCGGTGGTGGCCGTCGTGACCGCGGCGTCGGCGCGGTCGTAGATGACGTTCGTGCCGCGCGGGTCGGTGCCGTGTTCGAGGTAGTAGGTCCCCTGTCGTCCCTCGTCGCTCCACGCGATTTCGGTGTCGATGCCGTACCGTCGGAGTCCGGCGACGACGCGCCGTCCGAGCGGCGAGTCGGGTAGCTTCGAGGTCCACATCGCCTCGGCACCGAGTCGGTGGGCGGCGATAGCGACGTTGCTCTCCGCGCCGGCGGCACGGAGTTCGAGCGACGAGGTGCTCTCGATGCGTTCGCGGTCGGGCGGCGAGAGCCGCAACATGGTCTCGCCGAATGTCACGAGGTCGGTCATACCCGCGAGATGCACCCCGGTGCCCATAGTTTCCCCGGTGCGGGGTCGAAAAACGAGTTCGTTTTAGCTCCGTGCCGACTTCAGCGAGTCAGTTCCACGGTCCGAAGTCGGGGTCAACTTGGCGCTCTTCCCGCTCGATGTCGTCTATCTTCTCGATGTCCTCGTCGTCCAGTTCGAGGGTGAGCGCGCCGTAGTTGTCCTCGATGTGGTCCTCGCCCGTGGCCTTCGGGATGGCGACCACGTTGTCCTTTTGCATCAACCACGCGAGGCTGACCTGCGCTTCGCTGGTCTCGTGCTTCTCGGCGATGTCGGTCAGTTCGGGCACGTTGAACACGTTACCGCGGGCGAGCGGCGAGTACGCGACGAGCGTGATGTCGTTTTCCTGCGCGTACTCGACCAGTTCGTCCTGTTGGAGGAGCGGGTGCATCTCGACCTGATTGGCGTAGATGGGTGCGTCGAGGATTTCCTTCGCCTCTTCCAGATGCTCGGGTTCGAAGTTGCTCAGTCCGACGTGCTTGATTTTGCCCTCGTCGTACAGGTCGTCGAACGCCGCGAGCGTCTCTTCGGGGTCGTACTCGCGGGCGGGCCAGTGGACGTAGAGCAGGTCAACGTAGTCCGTGCCGAGTTTGTCCAGACTCTTCTCGGCCGTTTCGAGTACGTCGTCGTGTGCGAGGTTGTCTATCCAGACCTTCGTGGCGAGGAAGAAGTCCTCGCGGTCCACCGACGAGTCGGCGATTCCCCTGCCGACGTTCTCCTCGTTCCCGTAGGCTTGGGCGGTATCGACGTGTTCGTAGCCCAAATCGAGGGCGTAGGCGACGCTGTGTGCACACTCGCCGCTGTCCGTGTTCTCCCACGTTCCGAGTCCGAGCTTCGGAATTCCGTCGCTGTTGGCGTCGTATGTCATCGTATTTCCTGCAAGGGGAAGCAACGAAAAAGGGGTTGTGGCGGCGGAAATCCTGTGGGGGGAATCGTCCATTCGATTCCCGCTTCCGGAGAACTTAACCGCGCTCCGACAGACTCCCCGTGTATGCGAATCGCACTCTTAGGGGGTACCGGCGACATCGGGCAGGGACTCGCGCTCCGTTGGGCGTACGACACGGACCACGAGGTCATCATCGGCTCGCGCGACCCCGAAAAAGCCCGCACGAAGGCGACAGAGTACGAAACCGAACTCGACAGTCTGGGCGTCTCCCGCTCCATCAACGGCTTCGCCAACGGCATGGCCGCCGAACGCGGAGATATGGTCGTGCTCGCCGTTCCGCCGTTCCACATCCGCGACACTATCGAGGCGGTCGCGGACCGCCTCGACGACGCGGACGTTCTCGTCACCCCCGCCGTGGGGATGGACCGCGACGAAACCGGGTTCCACTACAAGCCGCCGAAGGTCGGAAGCGTCAGCGAACTCGTCGCGGACACCGCCCCCGACGGCGTTCCCGTGGTCGGCGCGTTCCACAACCTCTCGGCCGACCGTCTCGCCGACCTCAGCCTCGACCTCGACCAGGACACGCTCCTCGTCGGTGACGACGACGATGCCAAGGAACTCGTCGGACGGCTCGCCGAGGAGATAGACGGACTGCGGGCGCTCGACGCCGGTGGCATCGGAAACAGCGCGGAAGTCGAGAGCATGACGCCGCTCCTCATCAACCTCGCGCTCGAAAACGAGGGGATGCACGACGTCGGCGTGCGGTTCGAATAGCGTCCGCTGGTCGTGAATCCCGGACGGTTCGTAGCTGTTCGAAAAAGACTGCGTTGTGGCGGGACCGGAATTATGCGCCGGCTTTCTCCAAGACGCGTTCCAAGTCGTCGCGTTGGGTCACGCCGACGAAGCGCTCGACGACGCCCTCGTCGTCCTCGATGACGATGGTCGGAATCGAGCGAACCTGGTACTCGTTGGCGATGTCTTGGTGCTCGTCCACGTCTACTTTCTCGAATTCGACGCTCTCGTCCCAGTCCTCTTCGAGTTCGTCGAGGATCGGGTCTTGTGTCTTGCACGGCCCACACCAATCTGCGTAGAAGTCGAGTAACTTGACGGTCATGCGTTGCTCTTGGAAGGTTCCGTCGCCGCGTGCATAAGGGTTTCTTCCTCCTCGTCCTCTGCCGCCTGTTCGTCACTCTCAGTCGCATCGGCCGCCCTCCAGTCAGGTGATTTTCTCGATTCGTCGCTCCATCTCTCCGTCCATCCACGCGGCGAGTTCCTCGGGGTCCTCGTCGCGGAACGAGGCGTACTTGTCATAGAATCCCGTGTGTCCCAGAAACCGAACCGCGTCGTAGATGGGGCGGCGCTCCTCGAGTCCATCCGGGAGGCCGCCCGCCCGGTCCCGATAGCCGTCGTAGAACGCGCGGACTATCTCCTCGGGACCGTCGGCACGGAGCGAGTCGAACTGGAGGCCCCGCGTGCGCTCTACGTCCCGCACCGGGTCGCCGACGTGCGCGATTTCCCAGTCGAGAAGTCCGATTTTTCCCTCGTTTCGCCCCTCGGCGTGGAAGCAGTTCGGACGCGCCGGGTCGCCGTGGAGGAGCGTCGCTGGTGTGTCGTCCAGCAGTTCTCGGTTGTCCTCCACGGCCTCGATAACGGCGTCGAAGTGGTGGGAAAAGCGGTCTTGCGACCCGATGTCGCTCATCTCGGTCATCGTCTCGACGAGCACGTCCGTCCACGGTTTCGTCTCCAGTTCCAGACCGTCCGCGCTCCCGCCGACGATGCGGCCGTGTTCCTCGAAACGAAGCGCGTGGACGTTCGCCAGCGAGAGTCCGACCTGTCGGGCCAGTTCCGCGCGCTCCGTCGCGTTCGCGTCGGACCACGAAGACAGCAGGTTCTCTCCGACAACCGGTGCCGTCACGAGATACGGAACCGCTCCGGCGCTGTCGCTCGCCAGCACCGTCGGGACTGGTACGTCGCCGTGTTCGTCCACGTAATCGATTACGGCCCGTTCGCGGGCGATACGCGACCCGTCGCCGACGTTCGACATCTTCAGATACACCGACTCGCCGGAGCGGAAGTCGATGCCGACGGTTCGATTCTCGTCGTTCCACGAGGGGCCGGAGGGATGTACCGCGTCCACGTCGCGGTCGGGGAACGCGTCGTCGAGCGCCGCCGCGATCTGTTCGTCCATAGACATCACTTCTCCTGCCCCGATAAATGGGTTGGGTGTCTGGAGAACTGGATTCGATAGCATTGCGAAAGGTTTACCCCGACCGCTCTCGGACCCGAAACCATGAGCAGTGGTCAAAACTCCGGTGGGCTGATGTCCAGCGCCGGACTCGTGCGATACTTCGATGCCGAAGACCGGAACGCGATTCGAATCAACCCCAAGACGATATTCGCGTTCGGTGTCTTCTTCGGCGTCTTCATCATGGTGCTGAACTTCCTCGCGCTGTAACGAGGCCCTTTTCCCGACCTGTTCCGAAATGCCGGTATGAGTCTCAACGCTGGCGTCATCGCCGTCCAAGGCGACGTGAGCGAACACGCCGACGCGATTCGACGGGCCGGAACCGCCCACGGCGAATCCGTCGCAGTCACCGAAATCCGCCAGTCCGGTATCGTCCCGGACTGTGACCTCCTCTGTATGCCGGGCGGCGAATCGACCGCCATCTCTCGACTCCTGCAGTCGGAGGGTATCGCCCCCGAGATACAGGCTCACGTGGAGGCCGGAAAACCGGTTCTCGCCACCTGTGCCGGTCTCATCGTCGCC
Source organism: Haladaptatus sp. W1 (assembly GCF_001723155.1). Taxonomy (NCBI): domain Archaea; kingdom Methanobacteriati; phylum Methanobacteriota; class Halobacteria; order Halobacteriales; family Haladaptataceae; genus Haladaptatus; species Haladaptatus sp. W1. Next base: position 8,175 of record NZ_MEIH01000246.1, on the reverse strand, counting down.
GCGACCGACGCTGGCGACGAGCGAGTCGATAACCTCGGCCTGCTGGACGTAACCGTCGAGCGCAACGCCTTCGGCCGCCAGAAGGACAGTTTCGAAGCTCCCCTCGACGTGACCGGCCTGGACGACCCGTACCCGGCCGTCTTCATCCGTGCGCCGCTCATCAGCGACGTCGGGTCGGCGACCGTCCTCGCCGAGTGGGACGACCGACCCGTCGCCGTCCAGGACGGACCGGTGGTCGGGACGTCGTTCCACCCTGAACTCACCCCCGACAGTCGGATTCACGGCCTCGCGTTTTTCGCCGACGAGTAGGGCATTCGGCGGTCGGCGAGGGTTTTGTGGACGCTTCCATTCGCCCGCGGTAAGCAGATTTTTGCCGCTGGGCCGCTTCGGTCCGCTATGGACGTTACAATCGACGCGGTACGTGTCGCCGCCACGGGGAGGGTCCGCTCCCCGTGGTCGTCCTCGCACCGGACGACGGCGACGACGTGCTTCCGATTTTTATTCGATTCGAGGAGGGTATCAGCATCGCCCGTGGCATGGAAGCCGAGGATATCGGGCGACCGCTGACCCACGACCTCCTGCTCGACGTGATGGAGGAACTCGGTGGCCGCATCGAGCGCGTCGTCGTCACCGAGTTGGACGACAACACCTACATCGCCGACCTTCACATCCAGACGCCGCGCGGCCACGAAGTCGTGGACGCCCGGCCCAGCGACTCGCTCGCGCTCGCCGCCCGTACCGGCACGCCCATCGAAGTCGCTGACGAGGTGTTCGACCACGGCCACCAGGAACGCGCACAGTTCGACGACCTTCAAGACATCCGGGAAGTCGCCCAGATAGGCCAATGAACGACGTACTGGACGACCTGTTTGAGGTCATCGAAGACAGGAAGGAAACGCTTCCCGAGGACTCCTACACCGCCTCGCTGTTCACCCACGAGAAGGGCGAGAACGCCGTCCTCGAAAAATTGGGCGAGGAGATGACGGAACTCATCCTCGCCGCGAAGGACGACGACCGGGAGGAGATGGCCTACGAGGGCGCGGACGTCATCTACCACCTGCTCGTTCTGCTCTCGATGAAGGACATGGAACCCGCGGACTTGCGCGCGGAACTGGAATCGCGGCGCTGAATCGCGGCGCTATCGCTCACCGGAAAGCACGTCGCAGCAAAAAGAACGAATCGGATTTAGCTGACGAGTTTCTCTTCACCGCGCTCGACGATGATGCGGCACGGCGGGGAGATCTTGTTGTAGGCACGGCGGAGCGCGTCCTTCACGAGGGGCGCGTCGTCCACGGTACACCACGCGGTGAACACTCGATCACCGTTGGCGATTCGTGCTGCCGTCCCGACCGGCTTACCGAACGCCTGTCGCATTCCGTCGGAAACACGGTCCGCACCCGCACCGGTCGCCTGCTTGTTCTCGCGCAGGACCTGGTGGGGGAACTTGCGGAGAATCATCTTGTAGCCGGTTTCGCCGATGTTCTTGAGCAGGAAGCGGTTCGCGGACAGGCGGGAGGCCTCCAGCGCACCGTGGCGAATCTGGCATTCTTCTTCGACGATGAGGGAAATCTGAACGGGGTAGTCGTCCTCGTTGCTGTCCACTTCGCCCATCTTGTGCTGTGCGATCTTCGAACCCGGAATTCCGGTGATGTATTCGCGTCGCGTGTACGAGGGCTTGTCGATGGCCCGGTACATCGAGGCAGGTTTGTCGGACATAGTTACTACTGAATCTGTTGGTCAGGGCGTGAATAAACCCTTCGAAGCGCGTTCGACGCTTACTGGACGAAATCGCCGACGAAGCGGTCAGGGACGTACGCCAGCATGTGCGACGGAATCCGCCCGACCAGCCATTCCGCGATGTTCACGAGGGGCTTCCGAAGGAGCGCGTAAACCCCCGAAATCATGACCGCGAGGACGACGAGCGTCTGAATCGTCCCGTCGTAGAGCACGAGGCTCGGCACCGCGAGTGCGACTCCCAGCGCGAAGTCCTCCGGCGCGCCGTCGTACCGAATCCAGCGACGCGGCGGAATCCACTGCCCGTGGAAGTGGCTGTACACCGCACGTTCGGACTGGCCGAGCCACGGTTTCAGTTCCAACCCGCCTCCGAAGGCGTCCGAAACGGAGTGTGCTGCCGCCGCGAAGAGGAAGAACCCGAGCGCGAAGGTCCACGGGTTCGGTACCAACATCGCCCCGGCGAGCGCCGCTGTCGCCGCAATCGAGTAGTACACCGGGAAGTGAAGCGTCTTCCTGTGTCCCGAATACAGGTCGAAATCGGGAAACACCCCACCGGCGAGCCCGGCGAAAACGGCGACGGGAGCCAACTCCGGTGCGACGAAGAGCGAGGCACTCCCGAGCAGCACGCCGATAAGGGCGTGCGTCGTTGCCATCATAGTACCATCGATACGCAAGGTTCGCATAAACACCTGTCGGAAATTCGTGGTACCCCATAGCACACGTCGATAGCCACTGTTTACCTCTTCCGACACTTAGCGCAAATCGGGATGAAAATCGGCATCTCCTCGTCTCGTCTCGTCCGACTGATGCAGTTGGCCATCCTCGGCATCACGTTCGTCGGCCTCGTAACGAGGAACGTCGGAGTGTTCGTGAACGGCGTCTTCGCGTTCGGCATCACCGTTCTTCCCGGGGTGCTGCGGCGCGACTATCGTCTCTCGCTCGACACGTCGCTGACGCTGTGGATTACGGCCGCCGTCTTCCTCCACGCAATCGGCATGCTCGGACTCTACGACGAGGTTTGGTGGTGGGACCACCTCACGCACCTGCTCTCCGCGACGCTCGTCGCGGGCGTCGGATACTCCACCGCGCGCGCCTTCGACGAACACTCCGACGCGGTGTTCTTCCCGCCCCGGTTCATGTTCGTCTACGTCCTCCTGTTCACGCTCGCGTCCGGCGTCCTCTGGGAAGTTCTGGAGTTCGCCGTGCGAGGGAGTGCTCACATCATCGGTGTAAAACCCGTGCTCATTCAGTACGGACTCGACGACACCATCGTCGACCTCATCTTCGACGCCGCGGGCGCGGTGCTGATCGCGCTGTTCGGAACTAGCGTCCTCTCCGAGACGGTCGAGACGCTCCTCGCCCGGTTTTCGAGGGAGAACGACTGACCGACACCGCACGAACCTATCCGTCGAGTCGAGCCGAGAAGAGCACATAGTAGCCGTCGTCATCCGTCAAGCCGTTCCGACTCACTCCCGCGAGTAATCCCACCCCGTCACGTCGCTCGGGAGGATTTCGCCGTTGATGTGCCACGTCCGGGGCCGGTAGGCGACGACGAGGATACCCGCGTAGAACGCGACGACGATGCCCGTGACGATGGTTCCGGGAATGTGACCGATAGCGGCTGCTTCCGGCCACGTGTCGTTCGTGTAGGCTGTCAGCTGGAACACCCACGCCACGAGCAGGACGAAGAAGAGCGGCGCGTACACTCGACGGAGACGGTGTGCCAGCGCCTCTTCCAGTGAGACCTTCATCTTCGGATGGCGGTAGTCCTCGCTGAGCTTTCGTCGCCACTCCTCGTCAACGACGCCTTTGGAGTCGTCGAGTCCGAGTGCGAACACGTTCTGCTGGAGCATCCGGACCCGCGATCGCCAGATGTCGTAGGCGCGATAGCGACGCGCCTCGATGAGCAGAAAGATGCTCACCGTGATGATGGCGAGGAGGACGATGTAATGGGGATTGCTTCGACTGGAGAACGCCCACGTCAGGATGGCCGCCATCAGCGTTATCGCCCAGTTGCTCGTCCGGTCCAACCGCTCGCGCCAGAACTTCATTCGGTGAATCTCGCCACGGTACAGGTGCGCGAGCGAGGAACTCGGCCCCATGTTCTGCTCCAGCAGTCCCGCGCCGATCTCTGTGCCACTGGTATCCGGTGGTTCGGGTGTATCTTCGTCAGTCATAATCGGTGAGAGGTGTCGGTTTCTATGTCTACAGTATTGTGCTGTAGAGTAAAAACCGTCGTGGTTCCGTATCGCCGACCTTCGTCTCACCGTGTCCCTTTCTCGGTCGTTTGTCGTCGCGCTCTCCGTCGATAACCGTCGCTCTCGCGTTCCAATTCGTGATTAGTTCCAACTGACGCAAACGAACCGCTCGGCCGCACTGCTATGCGGTTTCGCGTCGGTAAAAGTGTTGTAGTAGGGTATTCCTCACAAAATCGTCGCCCGATTACAGACGGGTGACGTTCTTCGCTCGGGGGCCTTTGGGGCCTGTTCGATATCGAATTCGATTTCCTGTCCCTCTTCGAGGTCAGCGCCGCCCACGTCTTCCATGTGGAAGAAAACGTCGTCGTCCGCGTCGTCCGTCGAGATGAAACCGTAGCCGCCAGTGTCGTTGAAGAAATCAACTTTGCCTTTCGCCATTGCTTTTGTATGGAATGGTGCCCCACGGATAACACTTCCGAGAGTGGTGTTACCACGACCCCCGGGTTTTTTACTCCCCGAGAATCCGTGCAACTACTCCCGCGATGAGGACGAGCGCACCGGTGATGAACGTCCCGGGGACCGGGAGGACGAACAGGACGAGACCGAGGACCAGAACGAGCGTCGATGTTTTCATGACGGACTGGGATTCATCTGGCCCACGGTTATGGTTTGTGGGTGAAAAGGGACATAACGGGAGTCGAGCGAGGTTTCGTCAGACGACCGCGAAGACCACCAGTCCGACTCCGGCGACACCCGAGAGTGCCCCGATGCCTCGCGCCAGTCGTTCGCCGTCGGGTGCCAGTATCTCGACGGATATCAGCACGGTGACGGCGACCATCCAGAGGAGGTTCATCGACCCCACGACGACCATCAACGCCATCAGCGCCCAACAGCACCCGACGCTATCCACGCTCAGTCGCCATCCGGAACGGAGCGCATCGCGAATCCCCGAAACGTCTCCCTCGAATACGCTGCTCGGCCGCCGACAGTGTTTCAGATGGTGGTGTTTGAACGGCGACAGTTGATATGCGGACAGCACCAACAACGTCGCCGCCAGCAGGAAGGCGCGGTTCTCCGGCGCGATGGATGCGATGGGAACGACGAGATTGAACGCGAGCGGGACGACCCCCGTGAGGATCCAGACGAGCGTGTACGTTCCCATCACCGACACGACGGTCGCCGTCCGTCGCACCTTCGTCGTCTGCCCAACCGCGTCGGCGTACGCTCGAAACGCGTGTGCGGACGACGGGTACATCATCGCGGTCATCATGGCCCCCCACAGGACCAGATACAGGCCGACACCGGCCACCCCGTTCGACAGCGCCATCGCCTCCGGGACTCCGGGAGCGGACATGTGCATCGCCATCGCCGACCCCGGCATGGGAAAGACGCGAGTTGCGAGCAGTATCCACGCGAGAAGCGCGACGCCGTAGGTGAACAGGACGACGGGATGTCGTTGGCGGGCGAAGAACCGACGTGAAGTATTCCAGACGTGCATAATTTCCTCCGAGCGGTTCCGCCATCGCTCAACAGACATACGATAGCAGTCGGCATAAGACTGCTCTGCTCTCACTGAAACCCGCTCAGTCGTCCGCGTACGACGCTTCGGGGCGGAACTGTCGGCTGATGACTTTCCACCGTCCCGTCGAAAACCGATAGTAGTTGAGGACCGCCGGAATCGTCGTCTCGGCGACGAACGAGAGATACAACCCCGCGATTCCGAGCGCCGTCGTCGCCCCGAGGTACGCCAGCGGAATCGAACAGCAGAACATCCCAACCGCCTGTGCCATGAACGGCCAGCGGGTGTCGCCGCTGGCGTCGAGCGGCCCCGCGACCGACCCGTTTACTCCCTGTGCTAGGATGGCGACGCACGAGACGTACACGAGCGACACCGCGATGGGAATCGACGGGTCTCCCGAGTCGGCGACGAACGAGAGCACGATGGGTTTTGCAAACGCGAACACGAGAGCGGCCGCGACGACGTACGTCGCCACGGAGAAGAGGATGACATCGCGGGCGTACGTCTCGGCACTCCGTTCGTCTCCCGCCCCGAGTTCTTGCCCCACGAGGCTGCTCGACGCCAAGCCGAATCCCCAGCCGGGCGTGTTCATCAGGCCCCAAATCCGACGGCTGATGACGTACGCCGCCGCGACGCTCGGGCCGAACAGGGCGACGATGGCGAGCATCGGAAACTTAGCGACCGTCCACACCATGTTCCGCCCGACGACCGGCAAACCGATGTGCACCACCTTCCGGAGCGTTTCCACGTCGAGATACGTCCCAGTCGGGTCCACCTTCACGGGCAGTTCTCCCACGCCGGGAAGCCGACCGGCGACGACCCCGACGGCGAACACCACGGTCACGATGACGTTCGAGAGGACCGTTCCCCACGCCGCACCGGCGACACCCATCCCGAACTGGAAGACGAACACGGCGCTCAGGACGATGTTCGTCACCGCGCCGCCCGCCCGAAGTAGCATCGGCGTCCACGCGTCGTCAGCGCCGATGTAAATCCGACTTCCGACGAGGTTGAGGGCGGCGAGCGGAACCCCGAGCGAGACGATGTGCAGATATCGCGCACCCAGTTCGACGGTCACCTCGTCGCCCGTCATCAACGAGACGAGTTCCGTTGGAAATAGCCAGAAGGCGGCCGCAACCGGAAGCGAGACCAGCAGCACGAGCGCGACGCTCGACCGAATCGCTTGGCCCATCTCCTCGTACGCGCCCGCCCCGTATCGCTGTGAGACGAGCGCGATTGTCCCGCCCGCAAAGCCGCCGCCGAGCGAGAACGCCATGCCCCAAAACGGTGCCGCGAACCCGACGCCCGCGATGGCCGCCGGTCCGATGGCGATGCCGACGAACGCCACGTCGACGGCGTTTTTCGACATTCGAGCGATGCCGGTGACGATGCGCGGCCACGCTAAATCCGTCGTTCGGCGCACGTTTTTCGCGTCGACGAGGCCCAGACGGGAGAGTACGAGACCGATTGCGAGAATAGTCCACCGTGCCGGGTTCGGGAAACGAGCGTCCACAGAGGTTGTTTCGAATCGAAACTAAAAGTTCTTTTCAGATGCGGTAAGGGAAGTGGGAGTTCGTGTCGTTCCGTTTCTGTTTCCGTCTTGACTCACGTCTCCGGGGTGAGAACCACGCGCGAATCCCCCGTCACTTCCACCCGATAACCGAGATAGGCGAACGCGACGGACGACATCGCGTCCGAGGAGCTGATCCGTTCGAGGGCATCGCCGTCGACGGCGAAGTAGAGCGGGTCGAGGTCGTCCACGTCGGCGTTTTCTGCCGCCATTACTGCCGATACCACGGCTTCACAGACGGATTCGTCCGAACCGATACTGCGTTCGTAACTGTCCCGTGATTGAGTGTTCGCCGGTTCGACCGGCATTCTGCTCGTTGATTCCTTCATGGGTCTCACTCGTTGGCGAGTCGAACGTTAAGAGCAAACCACTCGGATTTCGACCCGTCCTGTAACGACGTATGGAGCGCCACGTGATTAAAGACAGGCGCGCTATTTCGGGGTCCGAAATCGCCCGCCTACCGGACCGACGTTTTTATCCGATGCGGCCCTACGTTCGTCCGTGAGCAAGGAATGGGGGCCTGACGACATCTTCGACGTTCTGGCGAGCGGAACGGTGAGGGAGATACTCCTCTTGAGCAGCTCCGCGGCAATGTCCGTACAGCAACTCGCGGAGGAGTGTGGTGCGTCGAAACCCACCGTATATCGGCGTATCAACAAACTCCACGAGTACGACCTGCTCGAACAGGAGGTCGTCATCGACGAAAGGGGGAACCATTACAACACGTACCGGACCAACATGGACCGCATCTGCTTCGAAATCAGTGACAGCGAATTCGTCGTCACCATTCGGTTCGACGAGGACCTCATCGACCGATTCGTATCGGCGTGGACCGGTCTCAGAGGGTCGGAAAACGGAGTTGATTGACGTGTCGCTCGTCCATAACGCAGGTGAGCGTTCGTGGTGAACGGCGCTCTCTTCTGGACGTTCGTCCTCACGAACCTGTTCGTCTTCGTCGTCGGCTCGGCGCTCACATATCTGAGCTATGCGGCGTACCAACGGGTGGGACAGCGGTCCTTCCGATACGCGATTCTCGGATTCGGCACCGTGACCGTCGGCTCGCTGACCGAACTCGTCTACGAACTCCTGATAAAGCGGGGTAACGAACTCGACATGACCGAACTGCTCGTCCTCCGCACCGGTGAATCGGCGCT
>NZ_MEIH01000245.1:0-14206 GCF_001723155.1 Haladaptatus sp. W1 | reverse complement strand
CCGAACGCCTTTTCGATACTGTCGGTGCTCGGTCCGTCAGACTCCTCCTCCTGCCCGCCGTCGGCGGCCTCATCGTGGCGTCATCATCAAACTGACGACGCCGGAAGTGAAGGGCCACGGCGTCCCGAAGGTCCTCGAATCCATCCTCGTTCGGAGCGGCGAAATCGACCCGAAGATTTCGGTGTACAAGACGGTCGCCTCGTCCATCGCAATCGGTAGCGGCGGGTCGCTGGGTCGTGAGGGTCCCATCGTCCAAATCGGGAGCGCGGCGGGGTCCTTCTTCGGGCGGTACGTGGACCGAAGCGCCTACACCCGGACGCTGGTGGCGGCGGGTGCGGCGGCGGGTATCGCCGGGACGTTCAACGCGCCGCTGGCGGGCGTCATGTTCTCGTTGGAAATCCTCCTGGCGGAGTACTATCTGCAGAACGTCATCGCCATCGTCTTGAGTGCGGTAATGGCGACGGCCGTCGCGCGGTCGTTGCTCGATTTCACTCCCAACCCCGGCGTCCGCGAGTTCCTCGTTCCCATTCAGTACCACCTCGTCTCGCCGCTGGTCGAATATCCGCTGTACGTCCTGCTCGGCCTGCTCGTCGCGCTCGTCGGCGCGGGCGTCGTGAAACTCCTCTACCGCACCGAACACGTCTTCGAGGGGTTCGACCTTCCCCCCGTGACGAAACCCGCGCTCGGCGGGGCGCTCCTCGGTCTTTCAGCCCTCGTCACGGCGGTCGCGTTCGGCGTCTCCCCGCTCCGCGGCGCGACGTGGCTGTTCGGCGTTGGGTACGGCACGATTCGCCACAGCATCCTCGGCGATTTCGGATTCGTCCTGTTGTTGGTGCTCGCGCTGATGAAGGCCGTCGGGTTCTCGCTGTCGGTCGGGAGCGGCAGTTCCGGCGGGGTGTTCTCGCCGTCGCTGTACATCGGCGCGATGCTCGGCGGCGCGTACGGGGCCGTCGTCCACGCGCTCGTGCCTGGCACCGCGGGACCGGGCGCATACGCGCTCGTCGGCATGGGCGGCATCTTCGCCACCTCTGCCCGCGCGCCGCTGACGGCGACGCTCATCATCTTCGAGTTGACCGGCCAGTACACCATCATCCTCCCGCTCTTGCTCGTCTGCGTCCTCGGCAACGAACTTTCGAACCGCCTCCTCCGCGGGAGCACCATCTACATCGAAAAACTCCGGGAGCGCGGAATCACGGTGCAAGAGCGCCGTATCGGCAGTCTGGAGGACCTGACCGCGAGCGACGTGATGACGACGACCGTCGATACGCTCCCCGCGGAACTGTCGGTCGAGGACGCGATTCCGACGATTCGAACCAGCGACCACGGCGGCTTTCCGGTCGTCGATTCCGAGGGGAATCTCGCCGGAATCGTCACGCTCACCGACCTCGAACCGTTCATGTCCGGTCGCGCCGAGGGAGAAACCGAGCGTCCCGAGGCGGAACAGACCGTCGGCGACGTGTGCACGACGGACGTCCGTACCGTGACGCCCGGCGAGAACTTGCTGTCGGTCGTGGACAAGATGGAGTCGTTCGATATCGGACGGTTACCGGTGGTCGAAGACGGCGGGGTGGTCGGAATCGTCACCCGGAGCGACGTGTTGGATGCGTACGACCGAATGCCGTCTTTCGTCTAAGAACGTCCACTTTTTCGGTCGTCTGCATATCGAAAGGGAAATCCCCCCTCGCTCAGTATAGGCACACAAATGGGGTTATTGAGTTCATTACCTATCCTATCAGGGTCACAATCAACTACCGGTGATAGCTCTCGGGGGTTATCACTCGGTGACGAAGAAATACAGATGAACCTTATTGCGATCGTCATCGGAATCATTGCGGGACTCGGGGCGGTCGTTTTTCGGTTGACGATCTGGGCGGCACAGGAGGTCTTTTTCGGAACGACACTCAACCCGGGAAACGTCGAGTTCGAACTGATAGACTTTCCGAACGTGTTCGGCGCGCTGTCGTTCCTCGGTAACGTGCGGTTCCTTTTGCTTCCCGCCATCGGCGGCCTTCTCGTCGGCGTCATCGTCGTGCTGACGACGCCGGAGGTGAAGGGTCACGGCGTGCCGAAAGTCATGGAATCGATGCTCGTTCGCGGCGGGAAGATAGACCCGAAGATTTCGGTGTACAAGACGGTCGCCTCCTCGCTCGCTATCGGCAGTGGTGGGTCGCTGGGTCGTGAGGGTCCCATCATCCAGATCGGAAGCGCGGCGGGGTCCTTCTTCGGTCGCTTCATGGACCAGAAGTACACCCGGACGCTGGTGGCGGCGGGTGCGGCGGCGGGTATCGCCGGAACGTTCAACGCGCCGCTGGCGGGCGTCATGTTCTCGTTGGAAATCCTGCTCGCCGAGTACTATCTCCAGAACGTCATCGTCGTCGTGTTGGCGTCCGTGATGTCCACCGCCGTCGCGCGGACCATCCTCGAGTTCACGCCGAATCCCGGCGTTCGGGCGTTTCTAGTTCCCGTCGATTATCAGATGGTCACGCCCATCGTGGAGTTCCCGCTCTACATCGCCCTCGGCTTCGTCATCGGCCTGTCCGGTGCCGCCGTCGTCAAGATGCTGTACGGTACCGAACACGTCTTCGAGCGCCTAGACCTGCCCGAGTACGTGAAACCCGCCATCGGTGGCCTGCTCCTCGGTGCCACCGTTCTCATCAGCACCGTCTTGCTCCACGAGTCGGCGCTGACGACCGCTGACTGGCTGTTCGGCGTCGGTTACGCGACTATCCACTCGGCCATCGCGGGCGACCTGACGCTCAAGATCATCCTCGCGCTGGCGATTCTGAAACTGCTCGCCTTCTCGTTCTCGGTCGGCAGCGGCAGTTCCGGCGGGGTGTTCTCGCCCGGTCTCTACATCGGCGCGATGATCGGCGGCGGATTCGGCATCCTCGCCAGCATGCTCTTCCCCGGTACCGCGGGACCGGGCGCATACGCGCTCGTCGGCATGGGCGGCGTGTTCGCGGCGACCGCCCGCGCGCCGCTGACGGCGACGCTCATCATCTTCGAGTTGACCGGCCAGTACACCATCATCCTCCCGCTGCTCGTAGTCACGGTCATCGGCAGCGTCGTCACCCAACGCCTGCTCAACCGCGGGACTATCTACACCGAGAAGCTCCGCGACAAGGGCATCACCGTGCAGGAACGTCGCATCGGCAGTCTGGAGGATCTGACTGCGAAAGACGTGATGACGACGAACGTGGACACGCTCACGACCGGTTCCAGTTGCGAGGACGCCCTCATGATGTTCCAGCAGACGAAACACCACGGGCTTCCAATCGTTGACGAGAGCGGCAGTCTCGTCGGTATCATGACCCTGACGGACCTCGAATCCGAACTCACCAACTCCATCATCCACACCATCGAGGGCCGCGAAGAGATCAACCTGCCGGACGAGGAACTCGCCCCGGTGGAGAAGATCGGAACGACCGAGGTGCTGACCGTCCCGCCGTCCGCGAACCTGCTCTCCGTGGTCGATATCATGGAGAAGCTGGACGTCGGCCGCATCCCCATCGTGGACGAGGAAAACCACCCCGTCGGAATCGTCACCCGGAGCGACATCCTCGACGCCTACGACAACATCCCCGAGTTGTCCCGAGGGACCGAAGTCGATATTCCGGTGGTCGCCGAATCGAAGCTCCCCAACGTCAGCGCCGACAAGCAGGACTGAGAATCGATCGGACCGACCGAATCGGTCCGATGCGGCAGGAACGCATATAGTTCACGCTGGAAAACCCTTCGTTGATGCGCAACTGGTTGCGGACGATGTACGAGCGGTCGTTAGCGCGCGCTCGACGCGTCAGACGCCGCGAAACCAAGGAGTTTCGTCGCTGGTTGGAGACGAGTGCGAACCTCCGCCATCTGACGGCGTTGATAGCCCTCCCGCTGCTCATCGCCGGAATTACGGCGCTCTCCGACCGCATCGAAGAGCTTTCGTTCCTGCTCTATCCGCCGCTCGCATCGGGTACCTACACCCTCTTCAGCGACCCGGACGGACGATACGCCTCGCCCCGGAACTTCGTCGGCGGCCTCGGCACGGGCGCGGTCTGTGGCTGGTTTTCCGTTCTCTTCTCGGAGGCGTTCCTCAACGTCCCGGAGATACAGCCATTGCAGGCCCACCCCGTCACCGCGGCGCTCGCCGTCTTCCTAACCATCGCGGCGACGTGGGCGCTCTCGCTCGAACTTCCGGCGGCGTTCTCCACGTCGCTGCTCGCCGTCGTCGTCGGCGTTCACGACCCGTACTACGTGGCGAGCGTCATCGTTTCGAGCGTCATCGTCATCTCGGTCTTCGGTGCGTGGCGGCGGGAATTCTATCAGAAACGGTCGCGCTATCTCTATCAATCCACGAATGGTGACGATCACGTTCTCGTGCCGATGCGGGGACAGTACGCCGAGGGAGCGGCCATGTTCGGCGCGAAGCTGGCGTCCGCTCACGACGCCGGAAAAGTCGTTCTGGTGGACATCGTGGACGATACCGCCATCGAGAACGCGAAAGGGGACGGCGGGGACGGGACCGATCCGACGCTCGTCGCGCGCGAGAACGCGGAACTCGACGCCGATGGGGTGGCAGAAACGCAAGCCGCGGACGAAGCGGCCGCCCGCCTCGAACGACAGGCACAACGGATTCGAACGCGGGTTGGTGTCCCCTGTGAAGTCGTCATCGCCGGTGACGGGAGTAACCAGTCGCGGACGATACTGCGGACGGCCCGCGAGACGAACTGCGACCTCATCGTCACGCCCTACGAGGAGAAACACGGTAGCCTCTCGCCGTTCGTTCGCAAACTGTTCCGCGGGAGAATCGACGCCATCGTCTATCGACCCGCCCCGGACACCGACTCGGCGGACGCCCGGAAGTACGAGTGGAAGCGAATCCTCGTTCCCGTCCGACGGGCTGGCGACACGGCCCACGCGATGATCGACTTCGCCCAACGTCTCGTCGGTCGGACGGGGACGGTGAGCGTTTGTACCTGCATCGACCGTGAGTCGGAGCGGCGGAGAGCGGAATCGACCCTCGCCGACCTCGTAGAGGCGTTCGAGGGGTCGTTCGAGACGCGAATTTCGCGGGACCACATCGAGCAGTTCCTGACGGCGAACGACGACCACTACGACCTCATCTTCATCGGGGCGAGCACCAACCGAAGCGCCGCGTCGCGGTTCATCTCGCCGCCGACGTTCGAGCGACTGCACGAGGTCGAATGCGACGTGGCGGTCGTCCACCGCGGCTGAATCGCGAAACGGCTCAGAAATCGTCCAGCGTTCGGTTCGACGGCTCACCCGCCAACTGCGCCGCTAACTCCTCGACGTGTTCGCCGCCGAGGGCCGCCTGAACCAGCATGCGACCGATGAGCGCCGGACTGACCACGATGTCCGCACCCGCCCGACGGAGTTTTCGCACGTTCTCCCGCTCGGTGGCGGACGCCACGATTCGAATGTCCGGATTCAACTGCCGAGCGGTCAGGACGGCGAGCGAGTCCGCGGCGTCGTCCTCGGTGGCGACGAGCACCGATTTGGCGCGGTCGATGCCGACGCGCTGAAGGACGTCTTCATCGCTCGGGTCTCCGTGGATGACTGTTTTCTTCGCCTCCCGGAGGTCCTCTACGAGGTCCGAATCCTCCGCGACGACGACGTATTCGGTTCCTCCGTCGAGTTCGTCGAGTATCGATTCCGTGAGCAGGTGGCCGTAACCGAGGACGAGCAAGTGGTCTTCCATGAGGTTGATGTTCGTGTTCGTCGATTTTCCAAGCGCGCTGGCGAAGCTGTTTTCCAGAATCGGTGCGAAGAGCACGCCCAGCGCCGCCGCGAAGCTCCCCGCTCCGAAGACGATGACGGTCATTCCGAACGCACGAGCGACCGTGGTCGTGGGGTGAATGTCGCCGTACCCGACCGTACTGGCGGTGATGAGCGTGAAATAGAACGCGTCGAACCACGTGTTTAGGTCGGAGAAGTTCGTGCGTAGCGCGTACGCGCCGATCGTCCCGTAGAGCTGTGCGCCGACGACGGCGGCGGCGGTGGCGACTTGCGCCGCCGACAGTTCGACTGGTTGCTGAAACCGCGTCCGAACGAGGAACAACGCGGGAAGCGTGAGGAGCGAGAAGACGACGAGCGGAAGCGAGTACGGCGTCGACTGGAGGAGGCCGTGAATCGCGGTGACCGGCAGCAAAATCGCGCTCGCGTACCACGCCGCGCGAAGGCCGCGACGAAGGCCGACAGCCGCGACGAGGAGCAGAAATCCCACGATGGTGCCGGTGTACGAAGTGGTCTGACGGACGGCGCGCGGAATCAGTCCCCCGAACAGGCCGCCGCCGGTCGGACCCGTCGCGGTGGTCACGAGACCCGTCGCTATCGAGAGCAGCGCGACCCCGATGACCAACCACACCACTACGCGTGCCGACGTGAACCGCCGTCGGAGGCCCCCCTCCATACGACCGTTCCTGCGACGGCCGCCGCGATAAATAGGGCGGCCGAACGGTCACCCTTCCGTGGGTACGTATCGTCGGTACGTGGCGACGGGGCGGTCGAAACCTGCTCCTTCGGTGACGAAACCTGTCAGTACGTCTTTGGTATTCGACCGTTTGTGCCACGATATGAGCTACTCACTGCCGGTTCAGATCCTCTTCGGGCTGTATCTCGGGACGCTGACCGGCGTCGTTCCGGCCCTCGTCGCGTGGACGCTCGGGTTCGTCTTTCGGTACGTGACAGGGGTCGCCGTTCCCGGGTTCGGTGTCGTCGTCCTCAGCGTCGCCATCGCCGGCGTGCAGGGCGGCTTGCTTGGCTTGCTCGACCCGACTGTCGTCCAGTCCCCCACCGTCATCGTCGCGCTCGTCGTCGTGATGCTGTCGAGCCAGTATGCTCACGCCAAAGGTGACGAGATGGGGACGACGTTCCCCCGTCGAATCGGCTTTCGGCAGTTACGCGAAAACCGTCTGTCGAGCGACGTCATCGAGCGCGTCGGACGGTTCGGACAGGTCCGCGTGCGCGCGACGGGCGACGTCGGCGACATCGAGGGCTATCCGCCGCTTCCCGACGACCTCAGAACGGCCATCGCCGAAGACGAGTGGACGTTCCCCGGCGATTTGCCCATCCCGGAACTGGAATCCCGACTGGCGGACCGACTTCGAACCGACTACGACCTCGCGGACGTGACCGTCGAAATCGACACGCGAGCGATGGCGACGGTGAACGCGGCACCGCCGGAAGGGTCGCTCTCCCGCTGTGTCCCCGCCGGAAAACGCGCGGTTTCCGTGGATACCCTCCTCCCGACGGGGCTGTCGCGTAACGATACCGTCGTGTTTACGCTCGAAGACGAGGAGGTGGACGGAACCGTCCTGAGCGCCAAAACGAACGGCGACGGCGCTGGCGGGAACGAGGATACGGACGCGCCGGTCTCTCCCACCCCGACGACCGGCGGCGGCGACGGACGCGTGACGGTCGCCGTCTCGGACGAGGAGGCACGACGACTTCTCGATGACGCACCGACCAAACTCCGTGTCGAGTCGCGGGGCACGCGCTACGAGTTCGAACTCATTCGCCTCCTCCGACGCGGGGGCAAGCGCTGGGAACGGGTTTCGATTCGCGCGGGAGGCGCGTTCGACGGCCAAACGCTCGGTGCCGCCTCGGTTCGGGCGACGTACGGCGTCGCAGTACTCGCGCTCGAACGGGACGGCGACTGGACGGTCGCACCGCCCGGAACGACAGCCCTCGAAGCCGGTGACTGCCTGTACGTGGTCGGGGACGACGAGTCGGTTCGGCGGTTTTCGGGGGTGGTCGCCTGATGCCGCCGGTGACGACGAGTCTCGTTGTCGCGCTCGTCCGTATCGTCGGCCTCGCACTCCTTTCGGGTGCCGTCTCCGGAACGGTCGCGTTCCTCCACCGCTGGTATACTCGCGAGCGGGTTCCGAGCGGCCTTGCGGTGCTCGTGGGCGTCGGTGCGGTGGGGGTTTGGCTCGGAACGTGGCGGACGCTCCAGCCGTTCATCACCGGTGGAAATCAGGACATGCTTACGTTCACGAACGCGCTGATTACTGTCGTCTCGTTTCTCGTCGCGGGGCTGACCGCCCTCGGAAGCGCCCGCGTCGGCGACTGGGCGGCGACGGACGTGGCCGTGCTTTCGGGTGGAACGGGCAGCGACGAAGTGAGCCGAATCGTCCAAACGGTCGGCCGCGTCGTCACGGTCACGCTCCCCGAGCATATCGACGACATCGACGGCCACGATACCGTTTCGACCGAAACGAAAGCCGAAATCGCGGGATCGTCGTTCGTATTTCCTCGTGGTCTCACGGTCACGGAGCTTCGGGAGAGACTCATCTCCCGATTGAAAGACGATCACGGCGTCGGGCACGTGGACGTAGATCTCGCTGACGACGGACGTATCGATTACCTCGCGCTCGGCGGACGGGCCGTGGGACTCGGGCCGCTGCTCGCTCCGGGGACCGTCGCCGTTGCAGTTCGTGCGGACCCCGCATTCAGCGCCGGAATCGGCGATTCGGTCGCCGTGTGGCGTCACGGCAACGGTGACGAAGAAAGTGAAAACGCCAGCCGCGACGACGACGGCCCGACCCGAGTGACGACCGGCGAAATCCGCGGCGTCGTGGGTGACGTCGTGACGCTCGCGGTGGACGAAGCCGAGGCGACAAAACTCGACACGACGGACCGCTACCGATTGGTGACGCTTCCAGTCGAGTCGCCCCCCGAGCAGGTGTTCGCTACGCGACTCCGGGCGGCGGACGAAACGATGGCCGTCGTCACCGTTTCCACCGGAAGCGATCTCGTGGGCGTTCCCGTCGGCAGCCTCGACATGACCGTCGTCGCCGTTCGGCCCGACGGTGCTCCCATCGAGGTACTTCCATCACGGAGTCGCGTCCTCGAATCCGGGGACTCGCTGTACGTCGTGGTCCAGCCGAATCAGTTGCGCAAAATCGAACACGCAGCGGACGCCGGCGAGGAGATCACCCGAGCCGTTATATAGGATGCCGGAACCACTCCGGTTCGATGGCGACAGTGACTGTGATGGTGCTGGTTATCCCGGCGCTCGCCTTCTGCCCGTGGTCGCGTCGCTCCCTATCGACCCAACCGTCACGACCCATCGTGGAAAGAAAGTCACTTGCCGTCGCCGACCGTTCCATCGTCCATGCAGTGGAAACTCTTCGCGGACTTGGCCGAACTCGCCGGCCAGAAGGAGGTGCCTGTGGACGCCGAACCGGGAGACAGCGTCGGCGATGCCCTGGACGACCTCCTCGCTCCTCGGCCGGAGCTCGAAGACCGCGTGCTGGACGACGATGGCCGCCTCCGCGACCACATCAACGTGCTCCGGAACGGGACCAACGTCTTCACCGAAGACGGGTTGGACACGCCCCTCGAATCGGACGACGAGTTGGCGCTCTTCCCCCCGTTAGCGGCGGATAGCGCGCAATTGTGGCCGTCTTCCCGACGACGGAGCCGCTGCTCTCGGCATCGACGCGTCGTCCGAGTCACGAAAGGAAAAACTACCACCCGTCAACAATCGACCGTCAACAGCTGGCCGTCAGCGGTCGTCCTTGGTCAGGTCCATCCCCATCACGAAGTCCGGCTCGTCGGAAATCTTCACCCGGCAGTAGGCCGTATCGGTGACGAACCGCGGTGTCTCGGGGATGAGGACCCGCGTTTCGTCCGCACCGCGTTCCGCGGCGTCGCGGGAAATCGCGGCGAACAGCGAGCGCGCGGCGTCCGCATCCGCCCACGCACCGACGGCGTATTCGACGAACGTCGTCGTCTCATCGTCCTCGTTCGTTCGCTCCTCTTCGCGGGAGAGACACGCGAACCCGTGCGTTCCGTCCTCCTGTACGACGAGGAGTTCGTCGTTCTCGGCGCTTCGATGGAGTCCGGAGCGGGTCAGCTCGGACACCGCCCACGACTCCTCGAAGTCGAGGGCGAGGCCGCGGAGATGTGCGCGCGCGTCGCTCTTGCTCCAGTATCCCCACGCGGCGTCCGCGTCGTCGGTCACGGTCATGACCGGGTCGGCATCGGCGTCGGGTTCGGGGTGTGCCCACCGGAACTCCGTAATCGGGTCGTAGCCCGTCGCCCGCGATTGGCCGAGTCCGGCGATGTTCCACGAAAAGACCATGTTGCGGAGCACGGTCGCGCCCTGCGCTCGCGCCCAGTCGAACAGTTCGTGGGTCATCCGGTTTGCGACGCCGTGTCCGCGGAAGTCGGGATTGACGCGCATTCCCTGTCCCCACGCTTCCCAGTCCGAAAGCATGACGCACTGGACGATGCCAGCGATGTCGTCCCCGACATCCGCGACGACGGTGTAGCGGTCGTCGCCGTCTATCCAGTCGTGGTAGACGTGCGGGATGTAGTCGCTGCCGTCCCGGTCCGCCCACGTGTTCTCCGTGAACGCCGCGACCGCGTCGTAGTCGTCGTGGGTCGCCTCGCGGAGTTCTATCTCCATTACTCCCATGGCACCGACCGCTCCGTAATCTCGCCCGCGATGGGTTCCTGCATCGTCGTCGCGGGGTCGTCGCTGTTCGCCAGCGACCACATCAGCTTCACCTTCGCGGTTCCGGGGAGCATGTCCTCGCCCTCGATGATGCCCGCGTCGAGCAGGTCGCGGCCCGTGTCGTACACGCGGTCACAGACGCGGCCGCCGAGACACTGACTGGTCATGACGACGGTCGTCCCGTCGTCAACGAGTTCGCCGATGCGGTCCGCCCAGTCGGAGTGGACGTGGCCCAGTCCCGTCCCTTCGAGGACGAGTCCGGCCTTCCCCTCGGCGTAGTCGAGCGCTTCCACGCCCATCCCCGGCGTGAACTTCAGCAGTTCGACGTCGCTTTCGAGGTCGTCCGCGAGCGCGAGTTCCTGTGTGCCTCGTTCGTCGTACTCGCGTCGGAACGTGACCTCCTCGTCGTCGTAGTCCACTTCGCCGAGCGGTTCCGCGCCGATGGTCTCGAACGCGTCGCGGCGCGAGGTGTGGTTCTTCCGAACCCGCGTTCCGCGGTGGAGCGCGCAGGTGTCGTCGCTCTCGCTGGCGTGCATGCAGACGAGAACTTCCGCGCAGTCGGCCTTCGCGGCCTCGACCGAACAGACGGCGTTCATCACGTTGTCCGAGGACGGCCGGTCGGCCGAGCGCTGGCTTCCCGTGAACACGACCGGAACGGGCGTATCGAGCATGAACGAGAGCGCGGACGCGCTGAACTGCATCGTGTCCGTCCCGTGCATGACGACGACGCCATCGGCGCCGTTCGCTATCTCGTCGTACACGGCCTGTGCCAACTCCCGCCAGACGTCGGGCGTCATGTTCTCCGACAGGATGTTTGCGACGACGCGACCGCGGTAGTTCGCCCGTCCGGCGAGGTCCGGCACCGCGCGAAGCACGTCCTTCGCGTCGAACTGTGCGGTCACCGCGCCGGTGCGGTAATCGACCGTCGAAGCGATGGTTCCGCCGGTGCTGATGAGCGAAATGGTTGGCAGGTCCGGGTCGAATTCGACGACCGACGAGTCGTCCGACTCCTCGTCCTCGATGTCGTAGACCTCGGATTCGAGCACCTCCACGTCCGACTGGTCGCGGTCGATACCGACGTTGTATCCCCCGTCGAGTTTGACGACGAGATCGTCCGGCGTCGTGGAGGGAAGCAGTACGCCCTCGTAGGTTTCGTCCGCTCGCTCGACGCGAACGCGGTCCCCTGGATTCATACCACGGGGTAGCGTGCCGTTCGACTTGAATCCACTCGTTTCGGGGAAAGGCACATTACCCACGGGAGTCAATTCGGAAACATGACTCAGCGCACTCGGACGCGCGAAGCCGACGACGACATCTCCGACCTCCTCAGCGACATCGACGGTGATAGCGAACAGCGAACGGGGGGAAGCGAAAGCCGTCGGAGTCGCGCAAAAAAGCGCGTCGGGAATCTGTTCTCGGTTCGCTACTTCGGCCTCGCAACGGTCGTGTTGACGGTGGCGATGTTCTTCGGCGGCGTCATCCCGTTCATCGGTAGTTTGACCGGTCTCATCGCCATGTTCGCCGTGTCGTTCCTGCTCGGCGCGCTGACGAGCGAGTCGAAAATCGCCGAAACCGCGCTCGCCGGTGCGGTCGCTGGCGGTCTGACGTTCGCACTCAAACACATCGTCGCCCTCACGGTCGGCGGCTTTCCCGTCGCCGCCATCGGTCTCGTCTCCGGCCTGCTCGTCGCCGGTTTGGGCGCGTACTTCGGCGGCGATTTGCGCGACGGCCTGACCCGAGACCTCTAACCCGTCAATGTCCACTCGTCGTTTTCGCGGTCCCGTTCGACGACTCCCCGCTCCGCCATACTCTTGAGGTGGCTCTCGACGATTCGTTCCGGGGCTTTTATCTCTCGACTTATCTCGACCGTCGTCTCCGCACCCGCCGCGAGCGCGGCCAAGATTTCGGCTCGAATCCTGTTTTCGCCGTCTCCGTCCACAGCCTCGCTCAGCGAGTCGAGGACGCTCGTCATCCGCCCGTGAACCCATCGCTGTGCGAGCGATAGCTCGCTCTTCAGGTCCTCCAAACAGTTGAGTTCGGCGGCGAGCTCGGCCACCTCGCTCGCTTCGGAGTCGCTCATCCGCTCGACGTCGTGCTCGATGTCATCCTCGGCGTCGTCCGCGGGTTCGACGTGCTCGTTGAGATACTGGACGTTCAAGGAGAGATACTGACACGAGCTCACGTCGAGGTTCGGACTCGCGGGATACGCGCTCTTCATTCCGAACTCGTAGGGGGAAACGTCGACTTCGAGCCGGAGGTTCCGCGAGATGTTGAAATACTTGCGGCGCTGGTCGTCGGTCCGACTTTCGACTAATCCCGCCTCCTCCAGTTTCCGGAGGTGGTCGATGACCGCCTTCGGGCTGACACCGAGATAGTCGCTTATTTCGGTGACGTAGCAGGGTTTGTGTGAGAGGAGCCGCAGGATACGTCTTCGGTTTTCGTTTCCCAGTATATCGAGCAGCGCGGCGGAGTCCATTCGCGCTCACAACTTGGCAACCCGGACGGAAAAGGGTGTCTCTCGGCGTCAAACGGTGAAATCTCCCGAAAAAGAGGGAATGGAGACGGTTTCCCTGCCGCCAGCGTCAGTTTCCGTTTCCGACACCGACGCTTCCGTTCCCTCCGATTCCAGCTCCGGGGTGTTCACCACTCGCGTTTCCCGTTCCGTTTCCCACTCCCGGTGCCCTCGTGGAGTTGTTCGCGTTCTCGGCACGGAGGTTGACGCTGTGCATCGATTTGGCCACCGCGGCTATCTCGGGACCGCCCACGGTGTTGGCCTGCTTGTCGAGTTCGTTGACGTCCCTTATGCGCGCTCCGACCGTCACGGCGCGCGGTCTGGTCGCGTTGATGGAGTGTTGGACCGCGCGAATCTCACCGATCAACTGGCTCATCTCCGACTGGTACTTGAGCTGGCTGATCTGTCCGTCGTTGCGCGCCTCGACCAGCTTTTGCTTTCTGTCTCGAAGGCTCGCGAGCTGGTTTTTCATGTCGCCGACGTGGTTGCTGACGAGCGCCTTCTGTACGGATTTGTTCTTCGTCTGGTTGAACTGGGCGACCCACATACCGGTATCGACCGTTCCTTGCGCCTGCGTGGTGCTGACCTGCATGAACGACGATATTTCTGCACCGAGGGTGCTGTTGTCGTCCGCTTGCTGGTTCGTTTGGAACGATGCCGCGGTGATGTCATCGGCCTGCGTGTTTTGCGTCGGTGCCCCGGCGGTCGGGACGGCGAGGGCGAACCCGGATAGAGTAAGGACGACTAAGAGGACGGCACGAGGGGAGTTCATCAACAGGTCATTACCACCCGCTGATTAAAAAGGGGGTAATTCGTTCGTTCTGTTCACGAGCCGAAATGAGGGTGCGAGAGACGAGAAGAACGTTTAAAAACAACGCTCAGTCGTCCAATCTCTCCATCGCGTGGGAGGCGGCGAAGACCGAGACGAAGGAGAGTGCAACGGTTATTAGGGGAAGCACAAGCCCGACCTCGTACCGAAGCGGCGGGTGGTAGCCGAAGCCGTAGTCGAGAACGTCACTGCCGAGCGACACGACGAGCGCCGCGGCCAGCGCGCCCGTGGTCGTCTTCCCGTAGTTCGGGATGAGGTACGCTTCGGCGACGAACCCGAGATGGGTGATGATGATGCCCCAGTAGTCCCACAGGGCCTGTTGGTCCCACGGCGGGCCGAAGTAGAGCGAGAAACCGAGGTTGAGCGCGAGGAACGTCCAGAGTCCGAACTTGAC
>NZ_MEIH01000244.1:0-1834 GCF_001723155.1 Haladaptatus sp. W1 | reverse complement strand
GAGCGCGGTCGGGGAATCGGCGTACAGCGGCCAGAGAAACGTCGGGAAGTTCGGCATCGTCCGGATGTAGAAGTCGAGACCGACGAGGATGGCGGCGACGTTGACGACTATCAACCAGACCAAACTCGGCGTGTTCTCCAGATAGTAGCGGGCGTAGCGCTCGGGAATTGCCATATTGTATCCGCGTTGCGAGTTACTAAAAAGAACTGCTATCACCGTTGCAGGTCCGAAACGGGTGGAACGAACGACGGGTAGATTTGTCCTTCTTCATAACTGTTCGGGATAACTACTATATAATTATTGGTCCTTGTGTGATATTGACTATCATGTTTGAGTCGTTTTCCAGCGGCTACTACCTCGGGCGATTGTACGTCGAACCACACGACGGTGAACACGCGGTTATGAGCCGCGACGAACACGAGTCCGTGAACCAAGCCCTGTACTCCTCCGGTGAAGGCGTCGAGCGGTTGGACTGGCCGCTCGTGATGAAAATCGACCAGCAACACTTCCCCGTCCACGCGGAGGAGGGCGTTCCCGAGAACACGCTCGCGCTTCCCGATACCGTGCTCGAAAACACGCGAATTCGAAACCCGCCGGAGTTGAAGGAGGTTCTGCTGGCGAAAGCGGATCGTGCCGAACAACTCATCCGGTACCAACGCGAGCATCCCGGATTCGGAAACACCGGCGCGGTGTAAGCGACCGGCCAGCGGGTGTAAGCGACCGCCGACCGCACGTGCTCACGGGGACGTGCTCACCAGGATGCACCTTCTCGCGCGCCATCCGGTACGCAAAAGAGTACGGACTTCGTATCTCCGGGTATGGTTTCGGCCGCCACGATGCTCGGACTCTTCGTCATCATCCTCGTCAACACCGTCATCACGGCGGTTGTCGTTCGCTTCTTCCGTCTCCGCCTCTCGACGCGCTGGGGAGCGGTCGTCTACACGCTCCTACTCGTCCCGCTCGTCTACGTCGTCACGACCATCGTGTTGAGCGGCGTGGTCGGGGTTTGGGGGCAGCGGTATCCGAGACATCGGAACCGCCCTCATCCTCATCTGGGTGCTTCCGTTCTCGCTCGGTGTCTCCATCGACCTGTTCTGGATGCCGCCGCCCGAGGAAGTCGAATTGCCGGACAACTCGCGCAAGCAACAACAGGGTCGCTGAGGGCACCACCGTCACCCATCCCACCCCGAACACGACCGCGAGGGGTTCCCAGAGGTAGAGGAGGCTCGCGGGACCTATCAGCGTCGCCGTGAGACCGACGCCGACGAGCGCGCGGAGCCACGGCGCTGGCGAACCAACCCCCACCGCCAGTATCGCGTCCCAGCAGGTCGAACAGCAACAGCGCGGCCACGAGGTATTTCGTTCGCACGCGAACCTGCCACCGGGTGACGAATACTGGGAAAAATACGACGCGGCTGCGGCCGCCGAGTTCGGCGAGGAGTACCATGAGACGCCGAACCCGGCCATCGACCGCGCCGAACAGACCGTCTCGGCGGAGACGGCGGCGTCGCTCGGCTGCTCCATCGGGTCGATGTGCGACGTCGCGTCCGAACTCGACTCTGACGTCAACCCTGACGACGACGCGCCGCGATGGGGCATGGTAATCGACCTCCAGAAATGCGTCGGCTGTGACTCGTGTACAGTCGCGTGCAAGTCCGAGAACCGAACGCCGCCGGGCGTTTCGTACAACGTGGTCATGGAGGAGGAACACGGCGAGTTTCCCAACGTCACTCGGACGAACCTCCCGCGTCCCTGTATGCAGTGTGAGAACCCACCGTGTGTGCAGGTCTGTCCGGTCAGCGCCACGTACAAGATGGAAAACGGCGTGGTCAAC
>NZ_MEIH01000243.1:0-2228 GCF_001723155.1 Haladaptatus sp. W1 | reverse complement strand
GGTTTCATCGCCATTCCACGACGACCGCCTCCTCGATGGGAAGGCGCTGGAGAGCGTCATCGGCGTCTCCGACGCGCTCGATGCGGGCACACACGAAACCGTCGATGTCGAACTGTTCGACGTGAAGGGAACGGAGTTCGACTCGAAGATGCTCGAGGAGGATGCCACGCTCATCGCCATGCCTCAAGTTGAGCAGGGCCGGACCGAGGTAGTACACCTCCAGGTGTGGCGGCGGCGAGTACACCATCCGGAACGGTCCCTTGGTCGTCTCGAATATCGGGAAGATGCCGACCGGTTCCTGCCCTTTGTAGCCGACGAGGAACCGCACCTCGGCGTTCGCCGTTTCCGCGAGGTGCGTGAGCGCCTCGCGTCGATGAAACGGGGTCGTTTCCTTCGATTCGTCCACGAACGAGTTCCATCGGTCGAGCGTGCTGTCGTCCGCTTCTTTAACGTCTATCGTCATGCGTATCACTCCAAATAGCCGAGTGCCGTCAGTCGGTTCTCCATCGATTCCTCAGATGCGGTCGGTTCGCGTCCGTCCTCCCGCACTTCTTCCTTCCGCTCGCGTCCGCCCTCCCGCCGCGTCGGGTACGAACGTTCCCGATGGGTTCCGCGGAGGACAACACTTCGCCGTCCATCTCGGTGCTCGTCGGCACGCCGAACAGCGCGAGAACGGTAGGTGTCACGTCGAAGAGGTGGGCGTCCCCGAGCGGGTCGTCGATGCCGTCACCCGCCATGGCGACGACGCCGTTTCGCTTGTGGTTCCACGGTTGGCCGGGCGCGGCGAACTCGTCCCCCGAAAGCTCCGCGGAGAGGAAGTGGTCGAAGTCGGCCGGAACCGTGACGATATCGACCGCCCGGTCCGCATCCGGGCCGTCGAAGTACGCTTCCCGACGTGCCACGTCCTCGAACAGCGGCTCGCCTTCCGGCGTCTCGACGCCTTCGAGGAGGGAGATGAGTTCCGTCCGGAGCGGTTCGTATCGCTCCGGTGGGACGACGCCGTTCGGGTCGCGGCCCGCCAGATTGATGCGGACGCCGCACTCGATTCTGGCCCGCATGTACGCCGTCGAGGCCGGGAAATCGACCTGCCTGCCGCTCGCCCGGACGACCCCCGCGGGAACGTGTTCGGACGCAAAATCGCGGAGGCCGACCGCCGACAACAGCTTTCCCGCCCGTGCCGTCGTGAGGCCGCACTTGGCAGCGAGGGCGGTCACGCGCCGAAGCAAGTTCGGGTCGTCCGCGTCGCCGTTTCGAAGCCGCGACTCTCGCGTCGGAACCCACGAGGGCATTCCGTCGCCGCCCTTCGACACGTCCACGTACCCGTGTTTTGCGAGGAATTCGTTGACGTAGAATCCCGTGCCCGTCATCTCGCCCATCCCGTGGTCGCTGACGACGAGAACGGTGTCCGGGTCGGTCGCGTCGAGGACCTCGCCGACCTGCTCGTCCACCGCTTCGTACACCGCCCGAACCGTCTCCCGCTCGCCGGGGAACTCGTGGAACACGGTGTCCGTCTGCTGGAACTGCAGGAACCCGAAGTCGGGGTCGAACCGGTCCGCGAGGAGGCGGAACGCCTCACCGCGCATCTCTACCACGTCGCGGTACTCGGCGGCGGCCTCCTCGGGCGGGAGGTCCGTCGTTTCGGGGTAGACGCGGTAGTCCCCGATTTCCTCGCGGAGGTCGGAGAGCAGGTCCGGCGGGTGACACGCCGGGGAGTCGGGGGCCATGTACCCCGGCACGAGCGCGCCGTCGAACTCGCGCGGCGGGTGCGTCACGGGCACGTTGACGACGACGCTCGTGAATCCGTGCTGGGAGAGGTGCTCCCAGACGGGGACAGCGCGGACGTCCGACCCGTCCACGACGCTCCAGTCGTAGCCCTCGTAGTCCAGAAAGCTGAACACGCCGTGTTTTCCGGGGTTGACGCCGGTGAACAGCGACGGCCACGCGCTCGGCGTCCACGGCGGCAGTTGGGATTCGAGCGGACCCGAGACGCCGCCGTCGAATATCGAGCGGAGGTTCGGAAGCGCCCCCGCGGAAAACAGCGGTTCGAGAATCGGCAGACAGGCCCCGTCCAGTCCGAGCACCAGCGTTCGAAGGCCGTCGTTGTTACCAACGTCTCCATCGACGCCCTCGTTGTTACCGATGTCTCCGTCGCTGCCATCGCCACTACTGTCGTTGCCGCTCACCGCTCCTCACCCCCTTCGTCGGTGGTCGGAAGCCTGATCAGCGGT
>NZ_MEIH01000242.1:0-3354 GCF_001723155.1 Haladaptatus sp. W1 | reverse complement strand
TTCGTTCGATACCGTGTGTAGGACTATCTCGAAGCGACCCGTTTCCTTGCGATTGACACTTTGGATGTTGTCGTGAGAGTGGCGAGAACCACACTGTTGGAGTGTGCCACGACGCGTTTCGTATTCTCTGCGCCAGTGGTTGAACTCGTCTGCTGACCAGAATCGCCCCGTGGTCGCGACGGCGATGTTGTTGACACCCAAATTCACACCAAGGACTGTTCTGTGCTTGGCCTCTGAGTCAGGTGTCTCGTCGTCTTCGACTTTCTTCATGGAAGCGTGGAGATACCACTCGCCGTCTCGCTCACGGTCCCAAAGACATCAATTACAGCGGTCGTCCTCCGTCTCCTCGTCCCTATCCTCCGATCCGTCCGTCGAGTCGTCAGTGTCGGATTCATCCCCGTCCGATGCATCGTCATCAGCGGGCGATTCGTCCGCCCCGTCATCGACAGCTCGTCTACCGCCGACGTATACGAGGCCGTCGCCGACCGACAGGCCAGACAGGACTGAAAGGGGTTCGACGCTCCACTTTTTGCTCCCGTCCGAGCGAGGTCGGATTTTGCAGGTCGTAACACAGTTTCGGATCGGAACGCGTCCCGAATTTTAAGACGACGAAAGATGAACATTCGCTAACTGGTTTGGATGACTTCGAGACAGTTCTCCCGACGTGAGTTACTGGCGTCGTCGCTTGCTGTCGGTGCGGCCTCTACCGGTGGCTGTCTCGGTAACCCTCTTACCGATGAGAACGCGGGATCGATCGACTGTCCGGCTAGAACGAAGGTGGGAAACCACCTTCAACTTAGGATGAGTGGCTTCGAGCCACGGACCGTCGTGACGTTCGAGTGTGAAGCCACCGATGAAGCGGGCTACGACTATACGGGTTCGTGGTCGCTTCGAACGGACGAAAGCGGCGTGGCAACGCTCGCAAACGCGGATTTCACCAACAACGCACCGGAGTCGAATTGGTATGGATCAAAGCGAGGCCGCCGGCTCGCGGGACGGTCGGCGGTCTCGATGATTCTTCATCGTCTCTCCTTCGAGAGCTTCTTTGCATCGTCGCCGAATTTCTTCATGGGCGATCGGAATTCTGTCACACTTTCGTTCCACGCCCGCTCCGGGCTTTTCGGCACTTCGACACCGTCCCGCTCATAGTCGCGCGTACTCGTCGACCCGGGAATTTCACGACAGTCGGTCGAAGCGAACGGACTGGTCGGATGGCTGTACGAACCAACGACACAGGGCCCGCATCCGGGAATCGTTTCCCTCCATGGCGCGTCGGCCTCCGTTCCGCATCGGTTGAGCGAGATGCTGGCGACACACGGATACGCGACTCTTGCGTTACAGTACTTCGATGCGCCGGGATTGCCGGAATCGCTCGAACGAATCCCGCTCGGATACTTCGATACCGCGATTCGGTGGCTGACGAGTCGGCCGACGGTTCACGACACGGGAATCGGTTTACTCGGAATCTCACGTGGCGTCGAGGCCGCGTTACTGACGGCAACGGGGTACGACGGGCCGGTAGCGGTAATCGGGTACTCCGGCGGCGGTGTCGTCCGGCACGGAGTCGCCGGGGTCCCCCCGACAAGATACATCGACCAGCCCGCCTGGACTCGCAACGGCTCTCCGGTTGCGAACCCGGACGCTATTCGAGCGACGTTCGACGCAATCGAAAATCACGGTCGACCGTGATTTTCGATTGCGCACGTTCCTGAAACGCGCGTCCGGGTTCGCAACCGGAGAGCCGTTGCGAGTCCAGGCGGGCTGGTCGATGTATCTTGTCGGGGGGACCCCGGCGACTCCGTGCCGGACGACACCGCCGCCGGAGTACCCGATTACCGCTACCGGCCCGTCGTACCCCGTTGCCGTCAGTAACGCGGCCTCGACGCCACGTGAGATTCCGAGTAAACCGATTCCCGTGTCGTGAACCGTCGGCCGACTCGTCAGCCACCGAATCGCGGTATCGAAGTATCCGAGCGGGATTCGTTCGAGCGATTCCGGCAATCCCGGCGCATCGAAGTACTGTAACGCAAGAGTCGCGTATCCGTGTGTCGCCAGCATCTCGCTCAACCGATGCGGAACGGAGGCCGACGCGCCATGGAGGGAAACGATTCCCGGATGCGGGCCCTGTGTCGTTGGTTCGTACAGCCATCCGACCAGTCCGTTCGCTTCGACCGACTGTCGTGAAATTCCCGGGTCGACGAGTACGCGCGACTATGAGCGGGACGGTGTCGAAGTGCCGAAAAGCCCGGAGCGGGCGTGGAACGAAAGTGTGACAGAATTCCGATCGCCCATGAAGAAATTCGGCGACGATGCAAAGAAGCTCTCGAAGGAGAGACGATGAAGAATCATCGAGACCGCCGACCGTCCCGCGAGCCGGCGGCCTCGCTTTGATCCATACCAATTCGACTCCGGTGCGTTGTTGGTGAAATCCGCGTTTGCGAGCGTTGCCACGCCGCTTTCGTCCGTTCGAAGCGACCACGAACCCGTATAGTCGTAGCCCGCTTCATCGGTGGCTTCACACTCGAACGTCACGACGGTCCGTGGCTCGAAGCCACTCATCCTAAGTTGAAGGTGGTTTCCCACCTTCGTTCTAGCCGGACAGTCGATCGATCCCGCGTTCTCATCGGTAAGAGGGTTACCGAGACAGCCACCGGTAGAGGCCGCACCGACAGCAAGCGACGACGCCAGTAACTCACGTCGGGAGAACTGTCTCGAAGTCATCCAAACCAGTTAGCGAATGTTCATCTTTCGTCGTCTTAAAATTCGGGACGCGTTCCGATCCGAAACTGTGTTACGACCTGCAAAATCCGACCTCGCTCGGACGGGAGCAAAAAGTGGAGCGTCGAACCCCTTTCAGTCCTGTCTGGCCTGTCGGTCGGCGACGGCCTCGTATACGTCGGCGGTAGACGAGCTGTCGATGACGGGGCGGACGAATCGCCCGCTGATGACGATGCATCGGACGGGGATGAATCCGACACTGACGACTCGACGGACGGATCGGAGGATAGGGACGAGGAGACGGAGGACGACCGCTGTAATTGATGTCTTTGGGACCGTGAGCGAGACGGCGAGTGGTATCTCCACGCTTCCATGAAGAAAGTCGAAGACGACGAGACACCTGACTCAGAGGCCAAGCACAGAACAGTCCTTGGTGTGAATTTGGGTGTCAACAACATCGCCGTCGCGACCACGGGGCGATTCTGGTCAGCAGACGAGTTCAACCACTGGCGCAGAGAATACGAAACGCGTCGTGGCACACTCCAACAGTGTGGTTCTCGCCACTCTCACGACAACATCCAAAGTGTCAATCGCAAGGAAACGGGTCGCTTCGAGATAGTCCTACACACGGTATCG
>NZ_MEIH01000241.1:0-2744 GCF_001723155.1 Haladaptatus sp. W1 | reverse complement strand
AGTACTCGGGGCTGTCGCGGACGATGAGCCTGAAGACGGGCAAAACCAGCTAGTCGAGGAGGTAGAGCCCCACCTCTGGAAGGCGACGAACGACCAGCCGAACGCGACCGTGAAATCCAGCGAGAGCTACGATTACACGTTCCTCGGCTTCAACTGCAACGGCGGGCCGACCTCGGAGGAGAAAGTCCGGAAGGCGGTCGATTACTGCGTCAACTTCGACGAGATGGTGGAGAACATCCTCCGTCCGGCGGGCGAGCGCATGTACAGCCCGCTTCCGCACCAGTTGGCCGAGGAGTGGGACATGCCAGTAGACGAGTGGAAACGGATACCCAACGAGCGGAACATCGAGAAAGCGCGAACGCTGTTCCGCGACGCTGGTGTCGAGGCGTGGGCACCGAAGATAGCCGTTCCGGCGTCGAAGAGTTCGGCGACGAGTTGCTGATATGATGGCGAACGCCGTGAAGCAAGGGCTGACGCTCGCCGGGTTCCAGCAGGCCAGCGTCGAGAAGTACTCGTGGTCGGTGTTCCACGACAAAATCGTCTCGGGGTCGCCGAGCGACTACCACATGTTCGTCACGGAGTGGTCGGCGTTCCCCGACCCGGACGCCTACGTCTACCCCTGTTCCACCAGCGGCGGAGGGCGAGACGAACGGCGTGTTCTACAAGAACGACGACGTGATGGAGAAGATACTGAACGCGCGGAAATCGGACGAGCACGCGAAGCGGAGGAAGCTCTACGAAGCCGATGGTTGGGGCGGAACCAGCCCTACGGGACGTCGCTCCACTCGTTCTTCCACTCCGACAACGCCGGAGAGGATACGGAGAAATTCGCGTACAACTCCACGGGATACGGCGTCTCGGGCGGCAGTCCGACAAGCTTCTCTCCGACGCGTACAGCGAAACCGACCCCGAGAAACGCTCGAAGAAGTACGCGAAGGCGATGGAGAAGATCTACCTCGACATGCCGTACATGCTTCGTGACTACGAGAAATACCGCTGGCCGGTCAACTCGAAGAAGTTCGACGGTTTCGTCGAGAACATCGTCGACCCCGGATACGCAAACTGGATTACGAGTACAGTAGCATCTACCTCAAAGAGAACCTGAAGAAGTAACCCCGTCTTCGACTCTCGACGGTGGTTTTTTGCGGTATAGGTCGGGAAAGTGGTGGTTGAATTTGATACGCAGTCGATACGAGAATCACTACATTGATAATGAATGTGTGCCATGCATGGCATAGATACGCAAGAGTAAACGATATGGTAAACAGCATACCGAAATCAACGGATGACAAAATATGACAAGGATTAGCACCCGTTATCTCGCAAAGCGGCTGATAGTCTCCTATCTGACGTTGCTCGTCATAATGACGATTTTGTTCGTGCTCATCCGGAGCATGCCGGGGACGTTCATCTCGCAGATGATCACGCCTGAGATGAAACCGGCACAGATCGCACGGCTTCAGGAGCAGTGGGGACTCAACGAACCGCTGTGCGTCAGTACGTGGACTTCATGATAAACTACCAAACCGGTAACTTCGGCCGGTCGCCGACCAAGCAGGTTCCGGTCTGGGACATCATCATTCGACGGTTCCCGCGGACGATCATCCTGTTCGGTGCCGGATTCGTCATCTCGTACACGGTCGGCCCGCTCGTCGGCATGTATCTGGGTTGGTGGCGAGGCACGAACAAGGACAAGTTCATCTACACGTCGGGGCTCACGATGTACTCCATGCCCGCGTTCTGGATCTCGTGGCTCTTCATCTGGCTGTTCGACTACAAGCTGCAGTGGTTGAAGAGCCGTGACGTTCGAGGTTAAGCCGAGCGTCTTCACCGACTGGACCATTAAAAACACCGGTAAGGACAAACCGGATGTTTACTTCAACGCCCGAAAGGACGGCCTCGAGTGGAACGACGGTGAGAAGTTCAAGATGGAGGACATCCTGTACTCCTTCCAGTTCCAACTCGACAACGAACCGGGACAGTACTCGGTTTGGAACGATTACGAGAAGATCGAGGAGGCGAAAAACGACTGGGACTTCCACCTCAAACTGTCTCGACAGGTTGGTACGTGGGACGCGGACGTCCTCGGCGCGCCACCGATCATTCCCAAGCACAAGTGGGAAGGCGTCGATTACAAGAACTACGACCCGACGACGGAAAATGAAGAAGGTCCCGTCGGAACCGGGCCGGGTAAACTCGTCCAGTGGAACCCGGACACCTCGATGCAGGTCAAGTTCCGCCGCGATTACATCGAGAACACCTACGCGCTCAACAAACTCGACTGGATCAAAGAGCACGACACGCTCATCCACGGCGGTCCGTTCCTCGACGGCGTGAACTTCAAGGTGTACGGCGGAACGTCGCCGCTCACGCAAGCGTTCCTGAACGGCAAGGTCGATACCCACTACGGAAGTCTCCAGACTTCGAAAATCTCTCAAGTCAAGAAAGCGGACGACAAGGGGCTCGTAAAAGGGTACGACAGTGGTTTCTCCTACTACGGTTTCAACTGTCGTCGCGCCCCGCTCGACGACGTGGCGCTCCGACAAGCGATGTCGTTCCTATACGACGACGTGTTCTGGGTGCAGACGCTCAAGGCGGCTACGTCATCAAAGGCGACTACGCCCAGTCGCCGGGTTATAAAGGCGTTCGACCGGAGACGGTCTACGACGGCGAACTCCTCACGGACCCGCGGACGAACGCGTTCGACTTCCGCGGAAAGAAGGGTAGCAAACAACCCAAAGTCG
>NZ_MEIH01000240.1:0-2911 GCF_001723155.1 Haladaptatus sp. W1 | reverse complement strand
ATTCCTGCCATGCCCGATACTCCGTACCGGGGGTACTTGGATGCTCCGTCACGCTTACGACCGAGCGCTCCGTAGGCGCGGACGTGTCAGAGGATACGTCGCTCTCGGAATTCGTGGGAAGACGGCGAGACGGACGAAGCGGATGGAACGACCGATGCGGACGAAACGGCCGAAACGACCGATGCGGACGGGTCGGCGACGGCCCACGAATCCGCCGAGAATCCGGACGAAGCCGCCGTCGAACCCGCCAGAGCGACGTACGATTGGACGCCCGACGGCGGGGCTTGTACGCGCTGTGGGGCGGCGGTCGAGAAGCGCTGGCGGGACGACGGCGGAATGGTCTGTGCCGACTGCAAGGAGTGGTGAGGTGGAAACGCGGATGGGGAATGAAACCACGCTTAGGAGGTCATCCGGAAACGTGCCGACTAACCGATGAAACCGCTTGACGTCGGCGGTTGAACGGCGACCTATCTCTTCGTCCGGGAGTGTCTCGTCGAAATCATGTTTGGCGCGAAACCCCGTACAAGTTGTCTTTTTTATCGACAGACAAATCCACAAAGTATTCAAGGATAACTGGAACACCTCTTTGAGTAGCGACAAAAGTTACAAAGGCCCGCTCCCATAGTACGTGTGACGAGGGAGACGCCGTTCACAGTACCCCATTGCCCATCAGGACCCGTTTCGACTCAATCGCGCATTCATAGCATGAAGGAAGCTAACAAAGATCCAGAGCCGACCCCTGTAGAGCGACCCACAGACGAATTCGCGGACCCCCTCTCGGTCGAGGACGCGGCGGATTTGACAGGACGCATCATCGACAACATCGAACACGTCATCGTCGGTCAGCACGACGTCGCGGAGCACATTTTGACGACGATTCTCGCACGCGGTCATCTCCTCCTCGAAGACGTTCCCGGCGTCGGGAAGACGATGCTCGCACGGTCACTGGCGCGCTCCATCGACTGTTCGTTCAAGCGCGTGCAGTTCACGCCCGACCTCCTCCCGTCGGACGTGACCGGCGTCAACATCTACAACCAGAAGACGAACGAGTTCGAGTTCCAACCCGGTCCCATCTTCGGAAACGTCGTCCTCGCCGACGAAATCAACCGCGCGCCGCCGAAAACCCAGGCCGCGCTGTTGGAATCGATGGAAGAAGAGCAGGTGACCATCGACGGGAAGACCCACGATGTTCCCCGTCCCTTCACGGTCATCGCCACGCAGAACGCCATCGAGCAGGACCGCACCTACGAACTCCCGGTCGCCGAAATCGACCGGTTCATGAAGAAACTCTCGCTCGGCTATCCGAACCCCGAGGACGAATCCGAGGTCCTCCGGCGCGTCGTCGGCGAGCACCCGATTCGCCGACTCGACGCGGTTGCGAGCGCCAGCGACATCCGCCGAGCCAGAGCGACCGTCTCGAACGTGAGCGTCAAGAAACCGGTTCGGGAGTACGTCACCCGACTGGCGAACTACACTCGGGACCGCTGTCAACTCGGCGTGAGTCCGCGCGGGTCGATTTCGCTGCTCCGCGCGGCACAGGCCCGAGCGGTCCTCGACGGCCGCGAGTACGTGATACCCGACGACGTGAAAGTCGAGGCGGAGGTCGTTCTCGCCCATCGCGTTCGGGGCAACTCGGGCGTCATGGGCGGCGAGGAAGGGCGGAAGATAGTACAGAACGCCCTCGACAACGTACCGGTGGAGTGAGATGCTGACGCGACGTGGCGGTGCGTTCGTCGCGGTCGGAATCGCCGGGTTCGCGTTGGCGTGGTCGTTCGGCGCGCGGTCGCTGAACGCCGTCGTCGGACCGATTTTGGTGGCGCTACTCGTCGGCTACATCCAACTGAAACGGACGACACACCCCCAACTCGACGTCTCGGTACCGAGCGTCGGCTCACGGGAGGACGAAGTGACGATAACGCTCGATTTCTCCGCGCCCAACCCCTTCGCCGGGACGGTCGAATTGGAACTCGATGACGGACTCGAATACGACGGCGGCCCCGTGAAGAGCAGCATCGGCGAGACGACCGTCGAGTTCGACGTTCGACTCGCAAAGCGCGGCGAACAGTCAATCGGACCGGTTCGCATCGTCGGGGAGGACGTCTTCGGACTGTTCAAGCGGACGTTCACCCATCAGGTCCGGGAGACCATCCTCGTCTTCCCGCGGATACGACCGGTCGATGGAGACGCCACCGTTCGCGCACTCCAAGACGCCCACGTGAACGCGGCCCGGCGCGAGTTCGAACAGCTCCGGGAGTATCAGACCGGCGACCCGCTCCGTGACGTCCACTGGAAATCGAGCGCGAAACGACCGGTGGGCCAGATGCTCGTCCGCCAGTTCGAGGCGCAGGCGGAGAGCGAACGGGTAGAAATCGTGGCCGAGGCGAACGCGGGGCGCGTCGATACCGTGGCTGACGCGACCGCCAGTATCGCATCCGCCCTACTCGACGGCGGCGTCGCGGTCGGGGTAACGACGCCCGAAGGCCGCGTCGCGCCCGACGGCGCGACCGAACAGCGGACGAAGATTCTCACCCTGCTCGCGCACATGGAGAGCGGACGGGTTCACGAACGCGAGCGCGCTCGAGCGGACGTCCTCGTTCGCGGACCGACCGACCGGGAGCACGCGGAAATTCAGTGGGGCGGCGACACGATGTCGTTCGACGAGTTCGCGTCGGGCGGCGCGCGGACGACCGCGCCACACACGGCCCGCGCGGACGGAGGTGAGACGCGATGAGCACGGCGCGGGGGTTCCAGTTCGGCCGAGTGACGATCCCGTACCGAGGGCTGGCGATGGTCTCGACGGCGGTGCTCATCGGGTCGTACCTGAGCATCCTCTACGATATCGCGAACATCGCGGGCGACAGGAGGAACCTGCTCCTGTTGGTCGCGGGTGCGTTCGTCGGTGCGACCCTGT
>NZ_MEIH01000239.1:0-1881 GCF_001723155.1 Haladaptatus sp. W1 | reverse complement strand
CCGGTAACCGCGATTGCCCTCGGGCCGGCCTACACTCCCTTTGCCGGCGTATACTTATTTAGCGTCCATGCTAACGCCGGCGCTACGCGTGGGAGAACCGGATCCACAGGCCCCATGGACCGCACCTGTGTGAGCACAGGCCGCTCTCCGGAAACCAGCGGTCCCTCGTCGCCTGAATGCACCGACCCCCAACGTTGGCGACCGTCGCGGAGGCAACCCCCGCCACGAACGGGGTGTCCTTCGTGCACGGTTACTCAGGCCCGCAGGGCGTCACGCGATGGTAGTAGCTCACTTCTTTGAATCCGGCCAGCGACGCCGTCTACGTTGGGGCCGAGTCGAGAGCGCACCGCTAATGGCCGGCGCAGTAGCGCTGGCCAGCACAGGGTACATAGCTGCGATCGACGAAAAGGCCTGGGCGGGGCCACGTCGGCTCGGCCCGGGCGTCCAGGGTTCCCCACAGCGTGAGCCGGCATTGCCCACGGAGACAGCTCGAGAGCAGAGTACGCGAGGCGCAAGGTCGAGTCATCCTTTTGGAGCGGGGGCTGGATCGCAGCCCAGTTGCGGCCGCCGGGGACAGGCTGTAGTCCGGCGAACGGTACCCCTGAGGAGCTTAGACGACTGGCTCGTCCCTGCGTGTTATCAATAGCTTTACCGCTCCGGTTCTACTATGATTTACCGAAACGTCCGCCAAAAATCTCTGGGGTGCTTACGCATCGAACGTAATACGAACATACTAGGGCGTCCCGCAACTGGTCGAGTAACTTCCCGGCGGATCGTGCCGGAGTCGGCTAAAAGACACCCCCAATTCGTGCGATAAGGTGGCGAGACTAAGATCATATGAAATACGAGTCGGCCTCCGAACAAGGTCCTTACTTACTGCAGTTATGGTACACACGGGGCTGTGAGAACTCCATGGCGGAAACTGAGTCACGGAGCATGATAGTGCGTATGGTCAACTAATCATCCGGTAATTATTGTTCTCCAGCTCCGCGGTTCGCGACTATGTGAGTCAAACTTACGAATTGGACCGTATCATCTGGTAGATAACGTCCTTGGACCAGCCGGCAATGTGGCGTAAATCTCGAACGCACGAGTTTCGAACGACACATAACATGCTACGGGATTGAGTCCCGTGTGTGCGCATCGCCTGACGCCACTTAGTGAAGTCTCCATCCGTCAACAAACAGCCCCAGACAAGTTTCAGACCATCTGACTACGTGCGCGGCGTGTAGTTTCGAACCCGAGATTACATGGCTACTATACTCTTGGGTTTCCACTGCAATATACTTTGCGTATAAGTTATTTTTAAGTCATATAGCTTTACAGCGAAAAGAGAAAGTTTCTAATTTTATCTTTAGATATTTCAAGGATATTCTATCACTATAAAATCGTATTATCTCTTTTCGCCACTGAAATAAACAGTATTTCATTATTATGAAAATATGATTAAATAAAATTATTTCCAAATTTCGTAACTTTGTTTTAAAGTTATATAATTTAGGAACTTAGTGTACTATATGTAACTATTGGATCATATTACTTCTAAGTCTTATATTTTAAGTATTATTTTGTTCGCATTCCTTTGGTTATCTTAGTAAAAATGTCTTGAATAAGTATTGTGTGAGATTTAATTAATTAATTTTTAATAATGTCAAGCTATAATCATATGCCAATGTCTTAAATACTTAGTACATAAACTTTTATAATGCAACGTCTAAGCATCCTTATAAGTTTAATTCCAATTCTATATAACACAACATCAAATTAAATACCGTGAGTAAAATTATTGAACAATTAATGGACATGGCAAAAAATAAATGATATGCCTGTGTCCGCGTGTATAGCAAGCATAATGCATACAGGTGTGCAGGGATTACTTTA
>NZ_MEIH01000238.1:0-2590 GCF_001723155.1 Haladaptatus sp. W1 | reverse complement strand
GCTCTCCAAGCCTTCCGGCGTGTCGTCGTTGACGTTGATCTGCGTGACTTCGAGGTCGCCGGGGTCGGCGACGGTGTAGCCGTGGTTCTGCGTCGTCATGACGACCTGTCCAGATTCGAGGTCGCGGACGGGCTGGTTGACGCCGCGGTGACCGAAGTCCATCTTCTCGGTCGTGCCGCCGAGCGCGCGGGCGATGATCTGCTGTCCGAGGCAGATGCCCGCGAGCGGCAGTTCGCCGACGAACGTCTCGACCAGTTTCTGGGCCGCTTCGAAGTTCGCAGGGTCGCCCGGACCGTTCGAAACGAAGAGCACGTCGGCATCGACGCCCTCCACGTCGGCCGCGGTCGCGTCGTGCGGGAGGACGTGGACGTCCGCACCGCGTTCGACCAGCGAGTCGATGATGCTTCCCTTCGCGCCGCAGTCGATGAGCGCGACGGTCGTGTCGGTCTCGTCACCGTCACCGAGGTGAACCTCGTGTTCGGAGACGCTGACCTGCTCGCCGATGTCGTCGTGGTCGCTCATGCCCGGACAGCGTTCGAGTTCCGCGAGCGCGTCCTCGGGCGTGGCATTCTCGCCGACCGCGATACCGCACTTCATCGCGCCCTGTTCTCGAATCCCACCAACGAAGTCGCGGGTGTCGAGGTGGTCCACCGCGGGAACGCCCTCGTCTTCGAGCCACTCGGCGACGTCTTCGGTCAGTTCACGCGCGACGACGGCGCGCGGGTGTACTCGGTCGCTCTCGAAGCGCTCCTCTCGGACGCCGTAGTTCCCGATGAGGGGGTACGAGAACGTGAGTATCTGTTCTTCGTAGGACGGGTCGGTGAGGCTCTCCTCGTAACCCGTGTATGCTGTTGTAAAAACCAGTTCTCCGCAAGCCGTTCCCGGAGAACGACCACGGGCTTCCACCACATGGCCACCCTCCAGCGCGACGTAGGCACCCGGCATTACGAGATTCATATGCAATCCGGGCCTATAAACCTTGCTTTCGAAGCATTGTTACGAAATTCGTAATCGTCAAGTAGCGGGCACCACTACCTGCAAATCTCCATGGACGCACTCGACCGACAGATACTGAATCTCCTCCGGCGAGACGCCCGCACACCGTACACAGAGATAGCCGAAGCGGTCGGAACGTCGGAAGGGACCGTTCGAAATCGAGTCGAACGCATGACCGAGGACGGCGTTATCGAGCGATTCACGGTTACGACCCACACGGGGAACGTGAAAGCGATGATAGAAATCGGCGTGGACGTGGCCGTCGACACGACGAGGATGTCCGACACGCTCGCGGAGTGGGAACAGGTCGATTTCGTCTGGCAGGTCAGCGGCGAGGACGACATCGTACTCGTCGTGGACGCCTCCGACACGCAAGGCGTGAACCAACTCATCACCCGCGCGCGGGAGTTGGAGGAAGTTGTGAGTACGAAGACTCGATTGATTTTGGACGAGCGACTCGGTTGAGGCCATCTCGGCCGAATCCGAGAGCATCCCGAGATGAGTCGAAGAGTGATTTTGGACGAGCGACTCGGCTAGTCTTCCGGTTTCGGCGGGTCACCGACGCCCGGTGACTCCTCCTCGGGGCGGTGGAGATTGCCCTTCCCTTCGTGTACCGTCCGATAGCCGCGACGGACCAATTGGTCGAACGTCCCCCGCTCGACTCGCGGTTCGACGCGGCCGTCCCGAATCGCGCTGACGACGCTCTCGGGCGTTAGGACATCCGCATCGACTATCGTGTACGCGCGGCCGACTTCGACCGGGTAGTGGGCGTCGCTGCCGCCGACCAGCGGCAGGTCGTAGCTCTCCGCCAGCTCCCGCGCCCACTCCTCGGTTCGCGGGTGTTTGCCGTTGATTTCGATGGCGTCGAAGTCGGCGTCCACTTCGCGCACGGTGCTGTTCCGGTACGGATGGGCGACGATGGCGGCACAGCCTCGTTCGTGGGCGAGGGCGACGGTTTCCTTCGGCGTGAGCGTCCCGGGTTCGGTGCGCGTCGGCGGGTCGGGACCGACGACGAGGACGTGCCCTTTCGTCGTGGAGATTTCGATACCCGGTATCGTCTTCACGACGCGTCCGACGAACGGGTGATAGTAATCGTGGTTCGTCAACGCCACGCCGTCCAGTCCGCGGTAGCGCGCGCCGAGTTCGAGGAGTCTGACTCCCAACGGGTCGAACAGCGCGGCGGCGCGTTCGTGGCCGTGGAAGAATCGCGTGTGAGCGTGTAGGTCGAGGGCGAACACGTCCGTAGCTATACTGCCGATAGCTCTTTGGTTTTTCCGCCGGTCGGTCAGTGCATGAAAGCCGACGAGGAGGGAGCGGTAGACGACCTCGTTGCGAACGAGGACGCCATCGAGTACGAGCGCGTCGTCGTGTTGAATCCCGTCAGCGGTAACGCGAACCACCGCGAGCAGGTCCAGCGCCTCGCGACGCAGTACGACTGTACCGTTCTCGAAACTCAGGGCGAGGGGGACGCTCGCGAGTTCGCGAGCCACGCTGCGGAGAACGGTGCCGCCGTGGTCGCGGCCGCGGGCGGCGACGGAACGATACACGAAGTCGTCCGCGGATTGGACGACGCCGACGCACTGGACGCCGTGAC
>NZ_MEIH01000237.1:0-7185 GCF_001723155.1 Haladaptatus sp. W1 | reverse complement strand
AAGAGTGCGGGCGGCGAACGGACGCCGCCCCGGTTCGTCGTCGTATCGAATCCGGCGAACTGCCACCTCGATGTGGCGACTGTGGCGGCCTCTTCAAACCGGACGTGGTGTTGTTCGGTGAGCGGTTGGACGAGGACACGCTCTATCGCGCTCGCCGCTACGCACAACGGGCGGACGTGTTCCTCGCCATCGGGTCGTCGCTCACGGTCGAACCGGCGGCGTCGCTCCCGCGAACCGCCGACCGCGGCGGAGCGACGACGGCCGTCATCAACTTCGACGAAACCCCGTTCAGTCCCACCGCCGCGTTCGACGTTCGCGGGGACGTGACCGACGTTCTCCCTGACCTCATGGCGAGCGTCGTGGAGTGACGGATACGCTTCGCATCACCGACATCGTTCCGCACCGTTCGAACGCGTCTCCGCGCCCCGAACTCTCGGATTCGTGACGGAAGAACGGTTTTTGATGGTGCGGGTCGTACGCTCTACCATGGTTGATAATGACACACAAGCGACCGTGGAGGTCGAGGTCGGCGAGGACGTCGCGGAACCCGATTTCGACAGTCTCTCCGGCATCATCACGGACGGGTTCATCGGTGCCATCGGCGGCCTCGTCGGCACCGCCGTCATGACGGCCGTTTTGCTGGTCGGGACGACCCTCGGCGCGTTCGACCTCAACTCGTTTTCCGTCCTGGCGCGGCTCACAGGTGCCGACGTGCTCCTTCCCTCGAATCCAGCGGCCGTCGGGTACGTCATCTTCCTCGGCGGCGGGATGATCACGTGGCCGCTCCTGTTCGTCTCCATCGGGTCCTACCTGCCGGGCGAGACGTACGCGACGAGGGGGATTCCCTACGGATTCGTCCTCTGGACGGGGTTCGTTCTCGCGTTCTACGACGGCTACACCGGGGTCCTGCTCGCGTTGTACCTGCTGTTGACCCTGCTCGCGCACTTCGCGTACGGCTTCGCCCTCGGTTCCGTGTTCGATTATCTCTCCAAGCGCCCGACGACGCTCGTCTGATTTTTTGCGAACTACTCGTCGGGAGACTCCATCGACGTCGGGTACTCGTGTTCGGGTCGTCGTTCGTGTTCCTCGAACGTTTCGATGAGGTCGGAGACGTCCTCCCCCGTCTGTATTCGGTACTCCCGAAGTATCGAGAGCAGTCGGTTGATGTCGTCGTCCGTGAGCGACACGGTGTTCGACATACGCACGGCCACGGTTCGACGCCTGAAAAACGTCGTGGCGAACGGGACAAAATATCCACGACCGCGAACGGGTCGGGTCGGAGACGTGTCGCCGATAACTGAACTACTATTTCCCGTCGGCCCCTAGGTGTCGTATGGACATCCCTGACGAGAGTCACGCGGGGGCGAGTCAAGCGCTCTCCCGACTCTCCACCCCCCTGCTCGCGCTCGATTCCGACTGGCGGGTCACGTATCTCAACGACCCGGCGCGCGAACTGCTCGGCGTCGGAATCGACGAGCGCCTACGGGCGGCGCTTCCGACCGCGGTCGGGGAGACGATTCTCGACCACGCCGAGACGGCGATTCGCAACGACCGAACCGAATCGTTTTCCGTCGCCACGGACCCCCGATACGAGGCGACCGCCCATCCCGACGCGGACGGCGTAACCGTACTGTTCCGTGAGCCGACCCCGGCCGCGACCGAGGACGTCATCGCGGAACTCGACCTGAAGGAGCGAGCCATCAACGAGGCACCGGTCGGCGTCACCATCGCGGACGCGGAATCGGGCGACCAGCCGCTGTTGTACGTCAACGAAGCGTTCGAGGAACTGACCGGGTACGACTTCGACGAAGTGCAGGGACACAACTGCCGGTTCCTCCAAGGGGAACACTCGGATGCGGATGCCGTCGCCGCGATGCGCGACGCCATCGACGCCGAGGAACCCGTTTCGGTCGAACTGCTGAACTACCGCAAGGACGGCTCCGAGTTCTGGAACCGGGTGGACATCGCGCCGATTCGTGACGAGACGGGGACCGTCACCCACTTCGTGGGCTTCCAGACGGACATCTCGGAGCGAAAGCGCGCCGAGGAGGCCGCCCACCACCGCGCCACCGAACTCGAACACCTGCTCGAACGAATCGAGGGACTGCTCGGGGACGTCACCAGCGCGGTCGTGGAAGCGCCGACCCGCGAAGCCATCGAGACGGCCGTCTGTACGCAAGTCACGCAGGTCGAACCATACAACTTTGCGTGGATCGGCGACCGCGACGTTCGAACCGACGCCGTGGAGGTGCGGACCGTCGCCGGGGAGTGTGACCCCGACTCCGACCACCCCATCGTCACCGAGGCGCTGGAGACCGGCGATCTACAGGTCGATACCCTCGGAATCGAGGGCTGTGCCGCTGTCGCCGCCGTTCCGATTTCCTATCACGACACCGAATACGGCGTTCTGGCAGTGTGTGCGACGAAAGCCGACGCGTTCGACGAACGCGAGCAGGTCGTGCTTCGCTCGCTCGCTCGCGCCATCGGCAGCGCCATCAACGCCCGCGAAACGCGCCGCATCCTCATCGCCGACAGCGTGGTCGAAGCCGAGTTCTCGTTCCGCGGTTCCGACCTCTTTTTCGTCGATATCGCGGACCGCGCCGAAGCCGATATCAGCTACCTCCAATCGACCAATCGAGAGGACGGGTCGGTCGTCTCGTTCTTCTCGGTCCGCGGGGCCGCCCCGGACGACGTGCTCGATATCGTGGACGACCGGGACGACGTGCTCGACGCGCGACCGGTCGCTGAACAGGACGACGAAACCGTGTTCGAGTTCGTCCTTCCTTCGGGGACGCTCGTCTCCACGATGTCGGATTACGGCGGTAAGACGCAGACCATCACGGCGACGCCAGACGAGTCCCGCGTCCTCGCGGAGTTTCCACAGGATGCCGACGTTCGCGGACTCATCGAGCGACTGAAGGAGTCGTATTCCGGCACGGAGCTGCTCGCCTATCGACACCACGAACGCCCGGCGAAGACCAAACAGGACTTCATCGAGAGCCTGACCGACACCCTCACCGAGCGGCAGTTGACGTCGCTTCAGAAGGCCTACGTGAGCGGCTTTTTCGACTGGCCCCGACCGGTGACGGGCGAGGAACTCGCCGAGTCGATGAACATCTCCCGCTCGACGTTCCACGAACATCTCCGGGCCGCCGAGCGGAAACTGTGCGCCGAGTTCTTCGGCGACGGCTCGCAGTAGGGGGTGGCCGATTCCGTTTTTCTCATCCTACGGACTGGCGTATGCACCGCTTACTTCCGCGGCAGGCGTCTCATAACAATATAGGCTGTCGTGAACATCTCTGCCATGCCCGGCGTAATCGGTGGTACTGTCAGCAGTCGAGCACTCGGTGAGATGTTCGACGCAATGGACGACGAGGAGTGGTACGAGACCGCGGAACGCTCCGTCGGTGACTGTCGAATCGGACTCGTTCATCACGGCGACCGTGACCCGAACGGATGGACGACGTGGCAGGACGGCACGCGCGTCGGTATGCTCCA
Source organism: Haladaptatus sp. W1 (assembly GCF_001723155.1). Classification (NCBI taxonomy): domain Archaea; kingdom Methanobacteriati; phylum Methanobacteriota; class Halobacteria; order Halobacteriales; family Haladaptataceae; genus Haladaptatus; species Haladaptatus sp. W1. Next base: position 3,687 of record NZ_MEIH01000237.1, on the reverse strand, counting down.
CGGTGTGGTATCGAACCGCGCCGAACTGGGCTGTTCGACCGCCGATATCTTCGAACGGGTGCTCGCGGACCCCGACCGAACGCTTCCGAAACTCAGCGGTCCGTTTCTGCTCGTCGCCGCCGACCGTACGACTACCATCGTCGCGAGCGATAAACTCGGGACGCGGCCGTGTTACTACTCGTCCGTCGATGGGTTCCTGTTCGGCAGTCAACTCTCCTCGCTCGTCACACAGCTCCACGACCCGCGGGTCGACGAACGGGCGGTGAGCGACATGCTGTTCATGGGCTACGTGTTCGGCCGCAAGACGCTCGTGAGCGATGTTCGGTCGCTCCGCCCCGCGTCGTACCTCCGGTACGAGGACGGTAACGTCGAATCGCATCGATACTGGGAACCGGACTTCGGCATCGCTCCACAGGAGGGGTACGTGGACGAGGCCGTCCGGCGCTACCGCCGAGTGGTCGGCAATGTCGCCGATACTATCGACGGGCGAACGGGGGTGTGGCTCTCCGGCGGACTCGACAGCAGGACGCTCGCCGCTGCCTTGAAACGAGAAATCGGTTCCGTCCGAACGTTCACCTACGACAACTCCGCGACGCAGGAGGACCGCACGGGGGCCGCGCGCGTCGCCGAATCGCTCTCCCTTCCCAACCAGTTCTGTGAGTACTCCGCCGGGGAGTTCGTCGATACCATCGAGCGCGGTGTCGACATCATGGACGGGATGTTGCAGTGGTCGTTCTTCGTCAACCTTCCGCCCGTCCTAAACGACGTGTCGGGACAGGTGGACGTGCTGTTCGAAGGAAGCAGCCAAGGCGAGTTCTTCGGCGACGTGCTCTATCGGTCGTATCTGACCGGCAAGTCGTCGGTCGATGCGCTGGTCGCCCAGAAAGGACAACTCCCCCCCGCTGACGTTCGAACCCTCCTCTCGTCGGACATCTCCCCCACGCAATCGCTCGGTCGCGTGGTCGAGGAGAGCACGCAACCTCGGCGAGAACATCGCACGCTCGACGCGCTCTGGGAACTGTTCGCCGATTCCCACTTCAGGTCGAATCGACTCTACCGCAGTCAGGCCGGAACCCGCGTCCCTTTCGCCGACGGCGAGTTCATGAATCACGTCGCCCGGATGCCCTATCAGCGATACCGAATCGGGTCGATTCCCGGCACGCGCGGCCGAATTCCGTCGGCCGTCGCGCCGCTCAAACTCGAAGTGGCGCGGCGAGTCGGTGGACCGTCCGCCACGGTTCCGTACAACCGGACGAACCGACCGCCGACGTCGCCGTTGGCGCTCCACGCCGCCGGTTTCGTCGCCGATAACGTCAAGAAACGACTTACCGGCCCGGACACCTGTCTGATGGGTCGGTGGTACCGGACCAATGCGACGATGCGGTCGTTCGTCGATGGCCTGTTGGACGACGCCTGTAGCCGCGAGGTCTTCGATTCGAACGCGATTCGGAATCTCCAACACGAGCACCTCGACGGACACACGGACCATTTGAAGCCGATTTCGGCGATCACGACGCTCGAACTCTGGCTCCAAAAGCACCTCGACGCCGCCCGTCCCAGTGCGGGTCAGCGCGTTCAGGTGCGCGAAGCCAAATAGTATATAAAATATTTTGTATGCATTGAATCAGAATAGCAACGTTCAATAGTCGCCGATTGAACGATTCGAACGCATGGTACGCGATGAGACGGTACGTGGCGTTCGGTCGCCAGTCTTCGTGCACCTTTCGCCCCGTCTCTCGTTAGGTCGTCTCGATGCTATCTCTCGTTTGACTCGTCTCGCGAATTTCGATGGAGTGCGACGATCGCCGTTTTCTGAACTTAATTATCTAGAGTATTACACCCTATAATTTTTGATAATTTTTAAGAATTGGGCGCATACCTGGGTAATCTAATAAATACTGGCCGTTCTAACAGTAACGTATAAGCATTCAGGCTGTGATGCCGACACAGGTTGGTCACGAGTGGCTCAACAAACGGACGACAAATCGACAACCGAAACTCCAAAATCCAAACTTGCAGCTCTGCTCCTTCCCGTTCTGGGTGTCTGCTGGGTGGTGTTTATGGCGTTCCCCGGATTTCTCGGTGAGGAGACGACCATCGATTACGCCGCGATGGCGCTCGGTGCCGGATTGATGGTCGCCGGTGTGTTCCGATTCCTCTACTCTCCCTCGGAGACGGACGAATAGCGCCGAAAGAGGGAGGACGCTGTGGCGCGTATTGACGGCGATGACACTTGGCGTATTCCTGCTCGTCGAACTGGGTATCGCCATCGTGTTCCTCTCGGTCGGCATCGCTCTCATCTCCCGCTGCCGGGCGGACGACGAGTGGCAACCCCGCGGCCTCGTGGACATGGAACGCGACGCCGGAATCGACGAAGAGTGGCGTTAATCTCGCCACTGCGAGTGAAGCTCGCTGTGATGTGCCCGCTCGTCGGGGTCGGTGATGATGGAAATCATCTCCCTCCTGTCGAGGCCGTACTGACGGTCGTCGTTGCGCGTGACGAGTGACCGATTTCGTAGCTCCGTCAGAAGGCTTTGAATCTGTTCGACGGACGCCGTTACCGCGGCTGCGATTTCGTGGACGGTCATCGGTCCGTCCGTTGCGAGCGTCTCGACGATATCCCACGTGTGGTCCTCGTTGCACAACGATTCACGTCGTGCAGCGTCGATTCGTACCGCAACGGGGTCCGCGTTCGCTAACTCCACGAGCGAGGCGGTTTCGGAAACCGAATCGTTCGAGACGGCGCCCCCGAGTCGCCGTCCGCGCTCCCGAAGCGCCCGTTGGTAGGCCGCTATCGAGCCTTTGTCGTCCTGGCTCTCTCGTCCCTCCGAATCCGAACCGTTCGCTCCCCACGTCTTCCCCGCCGTCGCGGTTTCGTCGGTGGGTTCGGAGGATTCGGGTGATTCGACGGTAGACCCGTCGGGTTCGGCGGTGTCCGTTCCGTGGGCGTCGGTCGGCGTATCCGATTCGACCGACTCGAAGTCATCGTAATCGTCGTGGTCGTCTCGGCTCTCCGGTTCCCCGATGTCCTCGATATCGCGGTTCCACTCGCCGAACGAGCGGAGTTCCGTCTGCTCGTTCTCCAGTTCCTCGACGCGCTCTCTGAGCTCCCGGATTCGTTCGTTTTTCTCCCGGAGTCGTTCCTCGAACTCCTCGGGGCCGCCGAGGTCGCCGTGGGCGAGAGCGTTCGCCATCTTTCGCGCCGCGTTTGACACGTCTCGCGCCGTCTGCAGTTCGTTTTCCAACTCGGCGATTCGTTCCTGCTTGCGCTCCAGTCGGCTTTCGAGTTCGGCAATGCGGTCGTGTTCTTGTTCCTGTAGTTCCGTGATTCCCTCCAAATCCTCCATCAGCGCGTCGCTGACGGATTTGAGCTCCGGTCGCTCGAAGTCGTCTAATCCCGGCGTCGCGCCCGCGTCGAACGTCCGCTTGCGGTTGAACTGCACGCGCCGAATTCCGCTGTCGGTCCAGTCCGTCTGCACGAAGGCCTCCCCGGCGTTCAGGTTGGGAACCTCCTCGCCGTACTCGCTGCCGACGATTCGGCTGACGACTTTCGTGTCGTTTTCCCACGTCAGGCGGTGCCAGACCAGCCAGTTCGCCTGCGTGATGAAGTCCTTTTTCACGTCGGCCGGGCGCTGGCTGATGCCCATGATTCCGAGTCCGTGTTTCCGCCCGCGTTTGCCGACCTTG
>NZ_MEIH01000236.1:0-3301 GCF_001723155.1 Haladaptatus sp. W1 | reverse complement strand
CTGCTGGGCGGTGGACGGTCCGCGCCGTGACATGGTTTGCGGTACGACGGAGGCGGGCAAAAGGTGTTGGGCGGTCACTGGACCGTCGTCAGATGAGCCGATAGCACGGGTGGCGGGAATGGGCATGAATCAGTCAAATCGTGAAAGAGAGTAGTCAGAAAACATCCATAGTGCTAAAGGACCCTCCCGTTGGAGTTTATATCACATGACAATTGCCCTGACCGAAGACGACCAGGGAAAGCGTGTCATCGAGGCGGATGGTACGGCAGTCGGAATGGTCACGGAGGTACGGCACGGGACGGCGCACGTCGAAGCCGACCCGAGCGTCGTCGAGACGTTACAAACCGAACTCGACACGGGGGGAAACAACGAGAACACGTACGCCTTCTCGGAGGGGGACATCGAACGAATCGAGGACGACACGATAGTCCTCCGGACCCGCGACTGAGCGGATAGTTTCGAAGAAAAAATTACCTCGTGTACCCCTACCCGAGGTAACTAAAGAGTGCGACCGGATTGGTATATACTTTGTGTGTGCCAATTCGATCGCTGGAGATAAACGACTCGCACAGGCAAGCACGAGGCAAACATAAATGAGACAACGAAGAAACAAACGAACCATGAACGGTCAGCCGGATTCCGGGGATATCCCCGCTGGCTGGGAACGAGCACCCATCAGGGGGGACGAGATTCAACTCCAGCACGAGGACGGGAGCATCGCGGTGAAGGCGGTCAAAGCGACGATTTCGGACGAGTGGGAACTCGAACTGGAGGACAGCATCGGCAACAGATACACGACGATTCGACCGGTCGGCCGCGTGGCGACGCGCGACCGCGCTGTTTCGGCGCTGGTATCGTTCGCACGGGAGGTCAATGACCTTCGTCACGAACGCGGGGAGGTGCTGCCGGACGACATCGTTCGGGAAGTACAGCGCAGCGAGCGAGTGCCCGTTTAGACGATTTTTCGCGCGACTTCGGCCACGGCCTCGGCGGAGTCGCCGAGGATGTAGACGATGGGTTCGATGCCTACCCGACGCGACCGCCAGCGGCGTCGCCAGCCCCAGCGCACAGGGACACGAGACGATGAGCACGGTGAGACCGGTGAGGAGGGCGGTGGCGACCGTCGAACCTGTGACGAGGTGGTAGCCCGTCGTGACCACCGCGAGGACGAGCACCGTCGGGACGAAGAGGGTCGCCAGTTTGTCCGCGAGTCGCTGAATTCCCGACCGCGAACTCTGAATCTGCCACAACCGTTCGACGAGTCGTCGAGCGTGCTGGTCGCGTCGGTACCGACTTCGACGACGATGGGGTTGTCGGACGCGATGGTGCCGCCGAGCACGGGGTCGCCGGAACGTCGCGTCTTGGGAATCGACTCGCCCGTGATGAGCGACTCGTCGATGGCGGCGCTGCCGTCGACAACGGTCCCGTCCACCGGAACACGTTCGCCCGGTCGGACGAGAACGCGGTCGCCCGATACGAGGTCCTCGACGGGAACGGTCTCGTGGTCGTCGTCCTCGATGATGCGGGTGGCGTCGTCCACGTGCGCGCTGGTCAGCTCGGAGAGGCCGCTCGTGGCGCGCTGCTTGATGCGGTCCTCGTAGTAGTTCCCGATGGTGACCACGATGACGATGGTGACCGTCCACGTCGAGTAGACGTGGGTCCACACACCATCGTCATCGTGGTCACCATCGGGAACTACTACGAGGACCGCATCAAGCAGCGCGCCACGAGCGGCCTCTCCGAGCTGACCAGCGCGCACGTGGACGACGCCACCCGCATCATCGAGGACGACGACCACGAGACCGTTCCCGTCGAGGACCTCGTATCGGGCGACCGCGTTCTCGTCCGACCGGGCGAACGTGTTCCGGTGGACGGGACCGTTGTCGACGGCAGCGCCGCCATCGACGAGTCGCTCATCACGGGCGAGTCGATTCCCAAGACGCGACGTTCCGGCGACCCCGTGCTCGGCGGCACCATCGCGTCCGACAACCCCATCGTCGTCGAAGTCGGTACCGACGCGACCAGCACGCTCGACCGACTCGTCGAACGGTTGTGGCAGATTCAGAGTTCGCGGTCGGGAATTCAGCGACTCGCGGACAAACTGGCGACCCTCTTCGTCCCGACGGTGCTCGTCCTCGCGGTGGTCACGACGGGCTACCACCTCGTCACAGGTTCGACGGTCGCCACCGCCCTCCTCACCGGTCTCACCGTGCTCATCGTCTCGTGTCCCTGTGCGCTGGGGCTGGCGACGCCGCTGGCGGTCGCGTCGGGTAGGCATCGAACCCATCGTCTACATCCTCGGCGACTCCGCCGAGGCCGTGGCCGAAGTCGCGCGAAAAATCGTCTAAACGGGCACTCGCTCGCTGCGCTGTACTTCCCGAACGATGTCGTCCGGCAGCACCTCCCCGCGTTCGTGACGAAGGTCATTGACCTCCCGTGCGAACGATACCAGCGCCGAAACAGCGCGGTCGCGCGTCGCCACGCGGCCGACCGGTCGAATCGTCGTGTATCTGTTGCCGATGCTGTCCTCCAGTTCGAGTTCCCACTCGTCCGAAATCGTCGCTTTGACCGCCTTCACCGCGATGCTCCCGTCCTCGTGCTGGAGTTGAATCTCGTCCCCCCTGATGGGTGCTCGTTCCCAGCCAGCGGGGATATCCCCGGAATCCGGCTGACCGTTCATGGTTCGTTTGTTTCTTCGTTGTCTCATTTATGTTTGCCTCGTGCTTGCCTGTGCGAGTCGTTTATCTCCAGCGATCGAATTGGCACACACAAAGTATATACCAATCCGGTCGCACTCTTTAGTTACCTCGGGTAGGGGTACACGAGGTAATTTTTTCTTCGAAACTATCCGCTCAGTCGCGGGTCCGGAGGACTATCGTGTCGTCCTCGATTCGTTCGATGTCCCCCTCCGAGAAGGCGTACGTGTTCTCGTTGTTTCCCCCCGTGTCGAGTTCGGTTTGTAACGTCTCGACGACGCTCGGGTCGGCTTCGACGTGCGCCGTCCCGTGCCGTACCTCCGTGACCATTCCGACTGCCGTACCATCCGCCTCGATGACACGCTTTCCCTGGTCGTCTTCGGTCAGGGCAATTGTCATGTGATATAAACTCCAACGGGAGGGTCCTTTAGCACTATGGATGTTTTCTGACTACTCTCTTTCACGATTTGACTGATTCATGCCCATTCCCGCCACCCGTGCTATCGGCTCATCTGACGACGGTCCAGTGACCGCCCAACACCTTTTGCCCGCCTCCGTCGTACCGCAAACCATGTCACGGCGCGGACCGTCCACCGCCCAGCAGT
>NZ_MEIH01000235.1:0-953 GCF_001723155.1 Haladaptatus sp. W1 | reverse complement strand
AACCCGCGATAGCACCGGTATGGCTGAAATCGACGTCGAACCCGTCGAGCGAATCGAGGAGGATGTCGTTCCAACGGGTATCGACGCACCCGAGTACGTTCTCTACGGCGGGAAAGGCGGCGTGGGGAAGACGACGATGGCCGCCGCGACCGCGCTGGCGAGCGCGCGCGACGGAACCCGAACCTTGGTCGTCTCGACCGACCCGGCACATTCGCTGTCGGACACGTTCGAGTACGACATCCCGTCGGAGGCGACGCGCATTCGGGAGGAGATTCCGCTGTACGCCGCCGAAATCGACCCGGACGCCGCGCTGGAAGAACAGGCCGGAATGCTCGGCGGCGAGAACCCCCTCGGCGGGATGCTCGGCGACGAGGACGACGGCCCGATGGCCTCGCTGCTGGGCGGGGCGATGCCCGGCGCGGACGAGGCGGCGGCGATGCAGAAACTGCTGGAGTTTCTGGACGACGAGCGATTCGAGAGAGTCGTGGTGGACACCGCGCCGACGGGCCACACCCTCCGGTTGCTCGAACTCCCCGAACTGATGGACACGATGGTCGGTCGGATGATGAGCCTTCGTCAACGGTTTCAGGGCATGATGGACGGCGTGAAGGGGATGTTTGGCGGCGGTGTCGACGACCCGGAGGAGGGCATGGACGACCTGGACGCGTTCAAAGAGCGGATTCAGGACCTCCGGCGGACGCTCCGGGACCCGTCGAAGACGGACTTCCGCGTCGTCATGATTCCCGAGGAGATGAGCGTGTTCGAATCGAAGCGCCTGCTCGCGCAACTCGACGAGTTCGGCATTCCCGTCGGGACGGTCATCGTCAACCGCGTGATGGAGAACCTCGCCGACGTGACTGATTCGGTCGATTCGAGTCAGTTTGCGACGCCGAATTTGGAGGAATGTGAGTTCTGTCAGCAACGGTGGGAGGTCCAGCAAGGCGCGCTCCGGG
>NZ_MEIH01000234.1:0-2064 GCF_001723155.1 Haladaptatus sp. W1 | reverse complement strand
GGTCGCGCGGGAGGCTTTGGGCGAGGAGTTTTCGGAATCGCGCGTCGAGAAATTACTCGATGAAAACGACATCGACGAGGTGATACGCGACCACGAAATCGTCCTCCCCGCGATATCCACCCGCGGCGCGCGCAACCTGATGAAACGCCTCTGCGAGTCGGCCGGACTCGACATCGACGGCGAGTACCTGAAACCGCACGGCGCGCGGCGTGGACTGGGCCACCAGTTGTATAGCGAAGGACACGCCGAACTAGCCCAGTCGGCGCTCCGCCACGCCTCTATCACGACGACCCACGAGAGTTACTCGAACATCCGCGCCAGCGAGACGGCGGAGCGCGTGGACGACGTGCTGGACGAGGGTTGTGCGGCTGACACCAGTAGTGGTACTTCCCGGGTACCTCGAACGTGTAGTGATACCGATACCCCGCGTCGTACACGTCGCTCCGGCCGCCCGGCGTTCCGTCCCAATTCGCGCCGTCCGGTTGCGACCCGACGATGATGTTGTGCGTGTTCGACTTCCAGACCCAGAGGACGGTATCCCCCGTCGAAACGTGCAGCGGTTTTCCGGTGCCGGGTTCGAACCCGTACTCGTAGTCCGGCCCGACTTCGACCGTCGCGTCGGCGTCCACCGCGGTGGTCGGCGTCGTGGTCCCGCCCTCGGACGAACTGGTACACCCGGCGAGTCCGCCAACCACGCCGAGCGCTCCCGAAACGCCGATTCGCCGGAGGTACGCCCTGCGCGTCGATCCGCTTTCGGATTCGGTCATGAATCTCTCTCACTCTCCCCACGAATCACGCGTAAAAATGGGGTTCGATTGTGCCCTATCGGCGTTCTCCGAAGAGCGACGGCAGTTCGACTCCCGAAGAGGTCGTCACCCAACGGCTACGCGGAGTCGTTGCCGTCCGGGATGACCGGTTCGGCGTCCGTTTCGTCCTCCGGGACTCGCCACCGAAGCGTCACGAACCGCTCCGTCCCGTCATCTGTGGAAACTTCCCCCTCGGAGAGGTCGATACGACCCGCCGGTCGGGAAAATTCGTCCCGGTCGTCGGTCGCGGCCGGACGCATCCGCTCGTAGCGCCCGGTGACCCCCTCCCGGAGGTCACGGAGGTAGTCCGCGAGTTCGTCGCGGGTCAACGACGCTTCGCGTTCGATCCCGTCCACGGCCTCTTCGCCCGCCCCGGAGTACCCGCCGAGGACGGCGTTGATGACTGCACCGAGCAGAAGGACGAGTCCGGAGAAGTACAGCCACGTGATGACGACGATGACGCCGCCGAAGAGGCTAGCCGAGCTACTGCCTTTCGACGCCAGATACACCTGGAAGAGCGCTTGCAGCGCGGCCCATCCGACCGCAGCGAAGACCGTTCCCGGAAGGACCTGTTTCCACTCCAGTTCGGCGTCCGGGAAGACGTAGTACATCGGAAAGAACGCGAGAATCAGGCCCGCGACGAGCACTAGCGGCGTGAGAAGTCCGAGGTACGGCACGGTGTCCGCGAACGCGCTGAACACGGCGCTAACGACGACCGTCGCGATGATGGCGACGGTGAGTGCGACGAGGACGACGAGCGCATCTTTCACTTGGTCGAGGAAGGAGTTTCCCGCCTCCGTGTCGTAAATCTCCGAGAAGGCCGTGTCGAGGCCGCGGAATATCTTCAGCGACCCCCACACGAGGACGACGAGGCCGATGAGCGAAGCACCGCTCGCGGACGCGTTGGACCGAAACACCCGCTCGATGACGTTGGCGATAGGGCTGGGAAGCGACCCCCCTGCAATTTCGAGGATTCTGTCTTCGAGTCCTCCACCGACGATGCCGACGACGATGAGGAGTAAAAGGAGCACTGGTGCGAGCGAGACGAACGCGTTGTAGGCGATTCCCGCCGCCATGAGCGTCACGTTCTTCTCCGAAAAGTCCGAGACGACCCGCTTTCCGGTCTCCGTTACTCCGTCGATGGTGACCATGGCTGATGGAACACGATGACCCTAAAGAGCAGTACGGCCGATTAACCGGCGCGCTTCTCACAGCCACCCGATTCGTACCTGTCCCTCGTAGTACTCCCGCGCTCGGC
>NZ_MEIH01000233.1:0-2183 GCF_001723155.1 Haladaptatus sp. W1 | reverse complement strand
ACTTGGCCGACGGACTCGGCGCACACCACACGGTGGACCCGAGTTCGGAGGACGTCCCCGACACCATCGCGGACATCACCGACGGAGCGGGTGCCGAGCAAGTCATCGACTTCGTGGGCGCGGACGAGACGACTGGCTACGCCCCGGACATCGTTGCCCCGGCGGCGACCACCATGTCGTCGGCTACGGCGGCCACATCCACGAACCGTCCCAGTCGCTCGTGGACGGCGAGTTCGCCTACCGCGGAACGCTGGTGGGCAAGTACACGGAGCTACAGGAACTGGTCAAACTCGTCGAACGCGGCGACGTCACGCTACACACGACGAGGTACGGCCTCGACGACATCAACACCGTCGCGGAAAAACTCGAACACGGCGAAATCGAGGGCCGTGCGGTCATCATGCCGTCGTAGACCCGCTTTTCCCAGGGGTCGATTTTTTCCGACGGGTGCGTCGTGCGCCGGAGCACAACGACTACGCACGTCCCGACCGAATCCCGTCCGAGCTGGAGACGGTGAGTGATACCAATGACTAAGAAAGGGACGAGACGTGAATTGCTTCGCCGGATGGCGACGCTCGGGACGTTTACGACCCTCGGAGCGACGAGCGCGACAGTCACCCGAGCCGCGACCACCGGGCCGCCACGACTGTTGTACTCCTGTGACATAACGACGGAACGCGACCCACTCCGGACGTGAACGACCGACTCGATGTTCGACGGGTCGAGGGAACCTTCGGACCGACCGAAGCCGACTGTTTCGAGGAGGGGACGCTCCTCTATCGCTACGTGTTCTCCCCTGTCGAAGGGGAACGGCGGGGACGAGAGGGCATCGCGTGGGCGACGCGAGCGCGACTTTCCCCTGGACGGTATCGAATCGCGACGATTTTCATCTGTGACGACCCGCCGAGTGGCTACTGCGCCCGACGACCGTTCTACGGAATCGCGGTTCATCGCGTTTCGCAATTGTTCGAGGAGTGACAGGATCTATATACTACCGATCCGTCCACCGCGGCATGGTCACGTGGCGGAACGCCGTTCGCGTCGAGCTCGCACGGTATCGCACGCACACCGGGAGTTCCGTCTTCACCCTCGACGAGATGTACGCGAACAGCATCGACCACCTCCGAACGCGATTTCCGGGAACGACCATCCCGAGGTGAAGATTCGGCAAATCCTCCAGCAACTCCGTGACCGCGGCGAAATCGAGTTCGTGGACGACACGGGGCGCTACCGAATCGGGTCGCTCGACCTCTCGGACATCGACGCCGCCGAGTTCGACCGTATCGCCGATGCGAGGCCGGACGCCCCCGCCGAACTCCCCGAGGGAACCGACGACCCGAACCGGGTCCGACGGACCGTCGAGACGGTTGCGAGGAACCGGAAGGTAGTCGAACGGCTCAAAGAGCGCTACGACTACGAGTGTCAACTCTGTGGAACGCGCCGCCGACGAAGCCGAATCGAGGGCTACGCGGAAGCGCACCACATCGAACCGCTCGGTGGCCCCCATTTCGGCCCGGACATGCCGGAGAACCTCCTCGTCGTCTGCCCCAACCATCACCGCGATTTTGACTACGGGTTGCTCCGAATCGACCCGAAAACCCACGAAACTGGACCACGCGTACGACGATTCCGTGGGGGACACCCTAACCGTTCGAGAGGGCCACGCCGTCGGAAGCGAGTTTCTCCGCTACCACAACGAGCGAATCGCCGACTTCTGAGGGAATCTCGCGCGTCCGGTCCGATTCTCAACCATTCGTTTCTACTGACTTTTTGGTATAGATTTATGCAGTTTCGAAGTGGAAAACGGAACGATGACACATCGGAAATCAGACATACAATCGAAAAATCGCCGTGGGCAGTCCCCGCTTATCGGTGTCGTTTTGATTCGCTCTCGGAGGGGTCCGAACTCGGCGAGAGGCGAAACAGCGTCTCTCCCTCGTAGCGGACGCCGCCCTGCCGCGGATACGTCCGTCGCGGCCGGTGCGGAATCGAGAACGACGGGTCACTGTCGGACATGGCTTGGGAACCTGTACCAACGGATTATGCCGTCATCCGTTAAATAGTTGAGCCACGGGTGCGGATAAAAATCGCGCTCCCCGAGACGCAGAGCACCGCGACGACGTGGCCGACCAGCGCGAACACCAGCAGGTCGTAGCCCCGGACGAACGGCACGAGGACGAGTT